>DATCYI010000541.1:0-4405 GCA_036570385.1 Acidimicrobiales bacterium
CCGGGAGGGCGCGCTGCGCAGCTCACATGGCGCGTGATCCGGGCCGCCTGGGCTGCGCCGCCGAGTCCTCGCTGCGCCGCGAGTCGATGGTGGGCACGGCGTCGCGCGTCCGTCGCTGGCTGCTCATCGAGCAGCACGGACCGTGGGGCCGCGACGCGCTGCAGGAGAGCTACCTCGACGCCGGGATCGCGGCCCGCGTCGCCGCCAACGCCAAGGAGCACGGGGTGCGGGTCCTGCTCACCCGCCGGGTCGGCGCTGATCGCTCCGCGCCGCGGACGGTTCACCTCGTCAGGTCCGACCGGGATCGCCGCTGGATCGAGCAGCTGGTGGTGGCAGACGACGGTGCCCTGGCCGAGCTCGACCTGTCGGTCCTCGGCTCCGACACCGCGCCGGGGGTCGGCGAGCCGGGTCCCGAGCACCTGCACCTCGTCTGCACGAACGGCCGCCACGACCCGTGCTGCGCCGACTTCGGCCGCCCGGTGGTGCGGGCTCTGCGCGCCGCAGGCGTCGAGGTGATGGAGTCCTCACACGTCGGAGGCGACCGGTTCGCCGCCAACATCGTCTGCCTTCCCACCGGCGTCTACTTCGGCCGGGTGCCGCCCGAGGAAGCGGTGCGGCTCCTCGCCGACCACGCCCGCGGCCTCATCGATCTCGAGCACTACCGGGGCCGCAGCGCGTACCCGCCGCTGCTCCAGGCCGCCGAGATCTTCGCTCGTCAGCACCTCGACGAACCCAGGCTCGAGGCACTGTCGTTCGGAGCGACGCGCACCGCCGGCGACGAGGCGGTGGTCGAGCTGCTGCACGACGACGGACGGCGCATCGAGGTGCGCTTGGTCCGGGAGCGCACGCCGGCCGAAGCCCTCACCTGCGCCGACCTCACCGAGCGCGAGCCCTGGCACCACCGACTGGTCGACATCTCCCGAGGCTGAGGCTGAACCCGAGATCTGTGGGCGCCCAGGCACGCATTGCGTGCTCACGCGCCCACAGATCTTGGCTCGGAGGTCACAGATCTTGTGCGGCGATCACCGTGAGGGTTCCCTCGGTGTCGGGGTTCTCGAGGTCCCGGTAGGGGATCTCGCCGGGTTCGGTGAGGATCAGGGTGGTCTCCTCGCCCGGAAGCATGCGCCCGGTGTCGAAGCGCTCGTCGGCGGTGAAGCTGTGCGCCGAGTCGCCGTCGTTCACGAGCAGCACGACGTCGCCGGAGGCGATCTCCAGCTCGGCCGGCGAGAACCCTCGCTCGTCGACCGTGATCGTGTGGTCGACCGACAGGTCGATCTCTCGCAGATCCTCTGCGGTCGGCGTGCTCGGGTCTGCAGCGCCGCAGCCGGCGGCGAGGCCGACCGCGCACAGCAGCGCGAGGATCGATCGGGCGGCGGGCAACTGTCAGCCGGCGCGCTGCAGCTCGCGGAGCGGGCGGTAGCCGATGAGGTGGACCCCGGCCCGCTCGAGCATCGTGCGGATGCTGCGGTCGTTGGTGAGCAGGTCGTGGTCGTCGACTCGTGCCGGCCAATCGTCGGTGAGAGCCCGCAGCTCAGGGGTGTCGACCGCCGGGTGCAGGTACACCTCGGTGACGCCGGGACGCAGGTCGCCGATCACCCGCTCGATGGTGCGACGGGAGCCGACCGTGCGGACGACGATGAAGCTGTCGGGGAACAGCACGCCCTCCTCGGCGGCGAGGCGCCGGAACGGGAAGCCCGCAGCTCGTTCGGCGCTGGCCCCGCTCAGCCGCAGCGGGAGCCCGAACTCGACGGCCATGTCGAGGTAGACGTCGAAGAACTCGGGCCGCATCTGGAGCGCGCCCATGTGGCTGTCGAGGTGGCTCACGTCGAAGCCCCAGAGGATGGCCCGCTCGACCTGGGCTCGCAGCTCGCGGCGCACCTCGTCGAGGTCGGCGTGGTCCCACAGGTCGCCGAGCGTGCGGGGGAAGCCGCCGTCACCGTCGAGCAGCGACGGTCCGTGGGTGATCGGGCCCCACCGGTAGGTGTCGTGCTCGGCGTTGAGGGTGAGGTGGACCCCGACGTCTTCGCCCCGGTAGCGGGACGCCGCGTCCCGCGCCCAGGGGCAGGGGACCATGAGCGTGGCGCTGGTGGCGATCCCGTCGCGCAGGGCCTCGTAGGTGCCGAGGTTGGCGGCGTGGCACGAGCCGAGGTCGTCGCAGTTGATTATGAGGAGGCGATCCTCGGGGCCGTACCCGAGGCGCTCGGCGAGGGTCGTCACGGCGCCGACGCTACCGCCAGTGCCCCGGCACCGGTCACCCGGGGGCCGGTGCGATCGGCACGTCCGTGCCGCCGCACACCGGCCAGAGGCCGCGGCCCTGTGCTCTGGCCTCGTCCTCGGCTGCGTCGAGCTCTGCCTGGCGGGCGGTGTTGGGGCGGTACTGGTTGGACTCGGCGAAGCCCTCCGCCACGAGCGCGAGGTTCACGAAGAGCTCGTCGTCGGCTCGGATGACGTAGGCCAGCAGGCGCCCGTAGCGATCACGAGCCTCCACGTCGCGCTCCAGTCGCACCGCTGTGCCCGCGGGAAGCAGCTCCGCCATGTGCTCCTTGGCCTCTGGCCCGAAGCACTCGACCGGACGATCCCTGGCCACCGACTCCGGAGTGTCGATCCCGATCAGCCGAACGTCTTCCCGGGACCCCCCGACGTCGACGACGAGCGTGTCCCCGTCGACCGACCGAACTACCACCCCGTCGCCGGCCGACTGTGCTGAAGGCACCGAAGCGCCTTCAGCACACGAGAGTGGAACCAAGCACAGCAGCGCGATGAGCGTCACGAAGCAGAAGCGCGTGCGCCCCGGCGCAGCCGCTGGGGGTCTGGGGGTCTCCCCCAGAGATGGGTCGGAGGGCGGCTCCGCCGTCCCGTAGACCCCTGAGCGCGAGCCGCAGGCGAGCACGTCAGAACTCGGCGACGAAGCTCCGCTTCGGCGCCGACTAGATCCTTTCGATGATGGTGCCGGTGCCGAGGCCGCCACCGCAGCACATCGACACGAGGCCGTAGCGGCCGCCGGTGCGCTCGAGCTCGTGGAGGGCCTTGGTGAGCAGGACGGCGCCGGTGCCGCCGAGGGGGTGACCGAGGGCGATCGCGCCGCCGTTGGGGTTGGTCTGCTCGGGGGTGAAGCCGAGCTCCTTCTGCCAGGCGAGCACGACCGAGGCGAAGGCCTCGTTGATCTCGGCGACGTCGATGTCGGAGGCCTTGAGGCCGGTGCGCTCGAGCAGGCGCTGCGTGGCGTCGATCGGGCCGGTGAGCATGAGAACGGGGTCGACGCCGACGAGGCAGGTGTCGACGACGCGCGCACGGGGGGTGAGGCCGAGCTGCTGGGCCCGCTCGGCGGTCATCATGATCACGGCGGCGGCGCCATCGGAGATCTGCGACGACGAGCCGGCGGTGTGCACGCCGTCCTCACGGGCGACGGGCTTCAGGGTGGCGAGCTTCTCGAGGGTGGTCTCGCGCAGGCCCTCGTCACGGCTGACGGTGTGGGTGCTGCCGGTGGGGTTGCCGTCCTCGTCGACGTCGGGCGCCTCGACCGGCACGATCTGCGTGCCGAAGCGGTCCTCGGCCCAGGCGCGGGCGGCGTTCTGCTGGGAGAGCAGGCCGAAGGCGTCGGTGTCGGAGCGGGAGATGCCCCACTTGTCGGCGATGCGCTCGGCACCCTCGAACTGGGAGGTCATCTCGTACTGCGGGAAGTAGGTCTTCGGGATCGGGATGCCGAGGCCGAGGTCCTTGCGGCCGCTGGCGCCGATCGGCACCCGGCTCATCACCTCGACGCCGCCGGCGACGGCGCTGTCGACCACGCCGCTGCCGATGAGGGCGGTGGCGAGGTTGGTGGCCTGCTGGGAGGACCCGCACTGGGTGTCGACGGTGGTGTTGGCGACGCCCATCGGCAGGCCGGCGGTGAGCCACGCCGTGCGGCCGATGTTGAACGCCTGCTCGCCGACCTGGCTCACGCAGCCGGTGACGACCTGGCCGACCTCGTTGGGATCGATCCCGGAGCGCTCCACGGCCGCCTTCAGCACGGTGGCGAGGAGGTCGGCGGGGTGCACGGTGGACAGGCCGCCGTTGCGCTTCCCGACCGGGGTGCGAACGGCTTCGACGATGACGACATCAGACATGGCAGCAACCTACCGGGGGTTCAGCGGCGTCGACCAGACGCAGCTTCCAGGACGAGCAGCAGCGCAGCCGCCCCGATGAAGGCCACGAACACCGAGCCGAGGTCGAGCTCGTCGAAGGTGTCGAGCGAGGCTCCGGTGGCGAAGCGCGAGACGCTGCCGGCGAGGAGGGCGCCGAGCACCCCTATGGCGATGGTGGCCAGGCAGCCGCGCTTGGGCGCGCCGACCGCCCGGCGAGCCAGGCCACCGGCGAGGAGGCCGGTGATGCACCAGGCGAGGATGCCCACGGGCGCGAACGGTAG
>DATCYI010000542.1:0-9998 GCA_036570385.1 Acidimicrobiales bacterium
ACGCGTCGGTGGCCCTGCTGTCGCTGGCCGTCGATCGCTCCGAGGTCGACCACGAGCTCGACGGCACCGGCTTCCTGGTGCCCCGCCCCGAGGGCCGCACGGTGACGGCCTGCTCGTGGGCCACGTCGAAGTGGGCCCACCTCGGCGCCGCCGAGGGCCGCGTGTGGCTCCGCGTCTCAGTAGGTCGCGACGGCGACGACAGCGCTCTCGCTCTGCCCGACGAGGCGCTGGTCGACGCGGTGGCAGCCGACCTGGCTGAGATGATGGGCCTGCAAGGCCGCCCCGACGAGGCCCGCGTCAGCCGCTGGGACGCTTCGCTGCCCCAGTACCGCCCCGGCCACCTCGAGCGCATGGACGCGGTCGACGCCGAGCTGGCCGCCCTCGACCCGACGCTGGTCGTCACCGGCGCAGCGCTGCGCGGCATCGGAGTTCCCGCGTGCATCCGCCAGGGCCGTGCCGCCGCCCGCCTGGTGGCCGAGCGCTAGGAGCCTGCTGAGCAATCCGGTTGCGGATCTCCGAGTCAGGTTCGTCGCTGCCAAGGATCGACGACGACGGCGCGGCCATAGCTGCGGCTAGGAGGAGGACGCCGCCAGCGGCGAAGCTGGCCGGAGAGACGTGACCAGGCATTGATCAGCAGGCTCCTGGAGGCTGACGTCAGGACTCGATGAGCTCGAAGGCGATCGCCGCCTCCACGCCCACGTCGGCGCCCGCCGCCGCGGTGAGGCCCCGCAGGAACTCGTTCGCATCGAAGTGGTAGCCGAGGCCCTCGATGTAGGCGCTGTGGGCGAGCAGGCTCTCGATGCCGACGTCGATGGTGTCGGTCACGTCGACGTGGTGCGTCGCCCTGGGCGACGATGCCACCAGCACGAAGCGCACGCCACCCCAGGGCTCGTAGCCCTCATCGACCAGCTCGGGGAACACCCATCGGTTGGCGGCGTCGCGCACGGCGTCGATCACGGCCTCGCCGAGCACGCGGTGGTCGACGTGGTTCCACGCCCGATCCATGCCGTAGAAGCCCTCGCGGAACGACAGTGTGACGACGACCTCGGGCCGGTGCCGGCGGATGGCGCGCGCCAGGTCCCGGCGCAGGTCGAGGCCCGGCTGGAGCATGCCGTCGGCATGGTCGAGGAACTCGACTGCCGAAGCACCGACCACGGCGGCGCTGGCCTCCTGCTCGGCCGTGCGCACCTCGGCTGCCTCTGCGGGAGCCATGCCGTCGATGCCGGCCTCGCCGCGGGTGGCGAGCAGCTCGACCACGTCCTTGCCCTGCGCGCTCCAGCGGGCCAGTGCGCACGAGGCACCGAACTCGAGGTCGTCGGGATGGGCGACGATGGCCAGGCAGGAGTCCCAGTCCTCCGGCACCGCTTCGAGCGTGGGGCGATCCATGGGGCCAGACGCTACCGATCCGCCTGATCGACGGCTCGGGACGGCTGAGATCGGATCGTCAGGCCACCACCGAGACAGCGCGCAGGTTGGGGCGCAGCATCGACTCGAGCTCGGCGCGGGCCATGGGACGGGCGAAGTAGAAGCCCTGCCCGGTCGTGCAGCCCATCTCGCGGAGCCTGGCCAGCTGCACCTCGTCCTCGATCCCCTCGGCGGTCACGTCGAGGCCGAGCATCGTGCCGAGGTTCACGATGGCCGATACCAGGGGCGACGGCTGCGACGTCCCGGCCAGGGAGTCGATGAAGGTCTTGTCGATCTTCACGATGTCGACCGGGAACCGGTCGAGGTAGCTGAGCGACGAGTACCCGGTGCCGAAGTCGTCGAGGGCCATGCGCACGCCGAGCGCCTTGAGGGCGGCGAGCGTCCGCACGGCGTGGTCGACGTCCTCGAGCAGCACGCTCTCGGTCATCTCGAGCGTCAGCGCCTGGGGCGGCAGACCCGAGTCCTGGAGGGCGCTGCGCACGACCTCGACCACATCGCCGCGCTGGATCTGCCGGGCCGAGAGGTTCACCGACACCGACCGCGGCGCTCGATCGCCTAGTCGAGCGAGCCAGCCGACGGCGTCACGGCAGGCGTGGCGCAGGATCGCAGAGCCCAGCTCGACGACCATCCCCGTGTCCTCCGCCAGCGATATGAACTCCGCCGGCGACAGCAGCCCGCGCTGGGGGTGGTCCCAGCGGGCCAGCGCCTCGACCCCTGTGACCCGGCCGGAGGCGAGGTCGACGATCGGCTGGTAGTGGGGCACGAACTCGGAGGCCTCGATGCCCCGCATGAGGTCGGCCTTGCGCTCCATGCGCTTGACGACGTCGGCGTGCATGCCCGCCTCGTACACCTCGACGCGGCCCTTGCCCTCCTTCTTGGCCCGGTACATGGCGAGGTCGGCGTTCCGGAGCAGGGCGGTGGCGTCCTCGCGCCCGGCGCTGACCGCGATGCCGATGCTGGCGCTGACGGAGACCTCGTTGTGGTGCTCCGTCTGCATCGGAGCGCGCACCGCTTCGAGGAGCTTCAGGCCCAGCTCCCAGGCCTCACGGTGGTCGCTGAGGCCCTCCACGAGGACAGCGAACTCGTCGCCACCGAGCCGGGAGGCGGTGTGCTCGGGGTCGAGGACCGAAGACACCCGCTCGGCGACCGTGCGCAGGATGGCGTCGCCGGCGACGTGGCCCAGGCCGTCGTTCGCGATCTTGAAGTCGTCGAGGTCGAGGTACAGCAGGGCCACCCGGCCGCCGCGAGCCGAGGCCGAGGTGAGGGCGTGCCCGAGGCGGTCGATCAGCAGCGCCCGGTTGGCGAGGCCGGTGAGCGAGTCGTGGAAGGCCTGGTGCACGAGCTCGTCCTGGAGCGCTCGTCGCTGCGTCACCTCGCGGAAGTTCACGACGATCCCCCTCACGGAGGGATCATCGAGCATGTTGCGAGCCGACGTCTCCACCCAGATGAAGGTGCCGTCCCGCCGGCGGACGCGCACGTCGAGGAGCACGTTGCTGGCCACGTCTGCCGCGCTGCGTCGGAGGGTCTCGACGGCTCCGCTGGCATCGTCGGGGTGGAGGAACGAGAAGGCGTCCTGGCCGATCCGCTCGTCGGGCGTGAAGCCGAGCAGCCTCTCCGCCGCGGGGCTCTCGTAGCTGATCCTCCGCTCGGCGTCTAGCACGGTGACGACGTCGGCAGAGTTCTCGATCAGCGAGCGGAAGCGGCGGTCCTGGTGCTCGATCTCGCCCAGCGCGCGACTGTTGCTGTTCTCGATGATCCGCCAGGACACCACCGACACCGCGCACGAGGCCAGCGCGTAGCTGGCGTGGATGCCGGCGAACATCAGCGGCGAGCGCTGGGCCACGCCGTCGCCGAACACGGCGTCGGGGAACATCGTGCCGAGCACGCCGTGATGCGCTACCACGAAGGCGATGGCTACGAGGAACGGCCGCCACTCCTGGTAGAGCGCGATGACCCCCAGCACGACGAAGAAGTGGAAGTGGACCTCGGTCTGCCCGCCTGCGAGGTGCACGAGCATCGCCGACGCCACCATCAGCCCCAGGGCGGCCACGACCGAGCGGACCCGGCGACTGCACCACGGGCGGGTCGACAGGTGGGCGAGGACGATGAGGGGGAACGCCTCGGTGAGCGCGTGCAGCGCTCCGTCGCCGCTCAGCAGGCTGATCGTCGCCACGACCGGCACGTGCAGCCACAGCAACCGGACGATCCAGAGGTGGCGCTGGGCCCACGCGACCGGCTCCACGTGGACGCCGACCGGCACCGTCGCCGCCAGGCGCTTGATGACATCGGTCACGGAGGGCACGTGCGCTCATCGGCAGGTGGAACGCGGACCTTTGCCGAACTCGCCGGTTCCTCGCGGGTTCAGCTGGTGCGAAGCGGCGCGAACCGCTCTAACCGACCTAGGTCGGAAGCTGGATCGCCGTCAACGGAGGGCGAGGCCCTCGAAGTCGCCGGAGCTGCGCCAGCGATCGAGGTACCTGAAGTACGCCATCGCCCCTTCGGGGTAGCCGCCGGCGAACGCCGCGTTCGGACCGGCCGGCTGACCTTCGTTGTTGTAGTAGCCGGGGGTGCAGTCCGGAGAGCCGATCACGCTGCCGAAGCCGGGCCCCGACAGGATGAGGTCGACCCAGGCGTCCTCGGCCTCCTTCGTCACCTCCACCTCGCGGTGCCCGTTGGCGAGGGCGTGCTCCACGATCATCGCGATCGTCTTGCCCGACTCGGTGAGGTTGTGAGGCACGTTCGACACGAGGTTCGCGCCCTGGGTGAAGCCCAGGATGAACATGTTGGGGAAGCCGTGCACGTGGGTGCCGTGCTTCGAGCGCATGCCGTCGGCCCAGTGCTCCGACAGCTTCACGCCGTCGCGCCCGGTTACGTCGTAGCCCGATCGGCGGGCGTAGTCGGTGCCGACCTCGAACCCCGACGCGTAGATGATGCAGTCGAGCTCGTACTCCTGGCCGGCTACCACGACGCCCCGCTCGGTGATCCGCTCCACACCCTTGCCGTCGGTGTCGACGAGGTGCGCGCCGGGCTCGTTGAACGACTGCAGGTACTCGTCGTGGAAGCACGGTCGCTTGCAGAGCTGGCGGTACCAGGCCTTGAGCCCCTCCGCCGTGGACGGGTCCTCGACGATGGTGTCGACCCGAGCGCGGATCTCCTCCATCTTCTCGAAGTCGGAGTCCTCGAAGGCCTCGAGCACGGCCTCGGGGCTGATCCCGTCGGGCGGCAGCGAGAGCACCCTGGCCTGCACCCGTCGAGCGAGGTCGGTCCAACCGTCCTGAACGAGGTCTTCGTCGACGAGGCCACCGGTCTGGATGGTCGTGAAGTTCTCGAGCCAGCGCTGCTGCCAGCCGGGGGTGGCGATCTGGGCGAACCACTCGGGATCGGTTGGGCGGTTGTCTCGCACGTCGACCGACGACGGCGTGCGCTGGAACACGTAGAGCTCCTGGCAGGCCCTCGCCAGGTGGGGCACGCACTGCACCGACGTGGCGCCCGTGCCGATGATGCCCACCCGCTTGTCGGCGAGCCGCTCGAGCGGCGCACCCGAGGGGTCGCCCCCCGTGTAGTCGTAGTCCCACCGGCTGGTGTGGAACGAGTGGCCGGCGAAGCTCTCGATGCCGGGGATGCCCGGGAGCTTCGGCACGTGGAGCGGGCCCGTGCCCATGGCCACGAACTGGGCCGTGAACGCGTCGCCTCGGGTGGTGGTGACCAGCCAGCGGGATGCGTCCTCGTCCCACCGCAGGTCGGTGACCTCGGTGTGGAACAGGGCGTTGTCGTACAGGCCGTACTGCTTCCCGATGCGCTGGCAGTGCTCGAGGATCTCCGGCGCGTGCGCATACTTCTCGGTGGGCATGTGCCCGGTCTCCTCGAGCAGCGGCATGTACACGAAGCTCGCCGTGTCGCACTGGGCCCCCGGGTAGCGGTTCCAGTACCAGGTGCCGCCGAAGTCGCCGCCCTTCTCGACGATGCGGACGTCGTCCACGCCCGCCTCGCGGAGTCGAGAGCCCGTCACCAGCCCGGCGAAGCCGCCACCGATCAGCGCCACGGTGACGTGGTCGGTCTTCGGCGCCCGCTCCACCCACGGCGTGTAGGGATCGTCGAGGTAGTGGGCCAGCTGGTCCTTGAGCTGCAGGTACTGAGCGTTGCCGTCGGGGCGCAGCCGCTTGGCTCGCTCCTCCGCGTACCTGCGCTTGAGTGCGTCCTTGTCGACCGTCGTCATCACGGGCCAGTCAACGCTGGCCTGACCGACGGGTCAAGGAAAACCTGACCGGTTGGTCAAGTTGGGGCCGGCTAGCCGACGGCGATGTCGGTCCAGCCGCTGTCGGGGTCGTTGCCCTTCATCTCGACCCGGGCCCGCACCCGCCACTCGTAGCGGGCGTAGCGGCCCTGCATGGTCGGGGGCGCCGACATCGGGATCGGCACGGTCGCCGTGGCGGTGGTGACCAACCCAGCGGCCAGCTCCTGCGGGTCGGCGGCCTTGACCTCCGTCTCGAACACCGCGGCGCTCGAGGTCGCTCGCCTGCTGCCCTGGGAGCTCGACGTCAGCGAGCCGGGCTCGTGCACGGTGGCCGAGGGGATGTCGATCTCCTCCTGGCAGACGAGCTCCACCACGATCCCCTCGGTGGAGATCGGCTCGCCCTTGACGGTGACAGTGGCGGTGACCGTCAGCGACTCTCCGCGCGCTGCGGGCTCCACGTCGATGCTCACGTCGGCCCAGTCTCCCGTGAGGCTGTTCTTGGCCGCCTTGAGCTTGTCCATGAATCCCATCGCCGGAGCGTACGGGTTGTCGGCGGCGCGTGCGGCGGCGCCTCGGGTTAGCGTTCCGGCCAGCCACCTGGGGAGGCGAGCCATGAGGTCGACGAGCGGTAGGTTCATCGCGGCGGCGCTGGCGCTGCTGTTCACCTTCGGTGCCGCGGCGCCACCCGCGGGCGCGCTGCCGCCGCCGTCCAAGACGGTCGCCTACGCCGACCTGAACGTCTACGCGGAGTGCGCCGCCAACGGCGTCGCAGGCATCTACGCGGTCACCGGCCAGGCCACCCCCCTGCTGCCGTTCACCACGGCCACGGTGCGCTGCACGGTCAACGGCCAGCCGACCATCGCGTCGATACCCACGGTGGTCGGGCTCATCGGCGGCTTCCTGCCGCTCGCGCCGCTGCTGCCGACGCCTTCCGAGGCCGCGGTCGGCATCGCCGTGGCCACCGGCGACGAGCTGCGGATCTGCGTGATCGTCGACACCACCGTCACCGCCCCCCTGCTCCCACCCATCTACAACCACGCCGAGCGCTGCGCCTGACCCACCAAGTGCGCAGGGAGGCGGGTTCGGGGCACCAATGCCCACCAGACGTGCACCCATGCCCCCAACCTCCGGCGCAGCCATAGCGCGGGGTCAGGTCAGGCGGCGGCTTGAGCGGGGGCTGCGGGGGTGCTCGATCGCAGCGTGAAGTGGCCGACTATGCGCTGGCGGGCGCTGCCCTTGGGGTGGCAGCCGAACAGGGTCGCCCGGTAGCCGTAGGACTGGTCGACGATGTGGATGGCCTCGTCGTCGACGACCTCCGTGCGGTCGAGCGTGTACACGTGGCGGGTGCCGTCGTTCATCGTGAAGATGAGCTCGGCGCCTGGCTGCACGAGATCGAGGTCCCAGAACGGGCGGGAGTAGGTGGTGCGGTGGCCCGCGATCACCACGTTGCCGAGCTCACCAGGCATGGCCGTGCCGGGCCAGTGGCTCGGGCCGCGGTTGATGGCGGTGAGCGTCACCCCTTCGAACAGCGGCTGGCTGAGCCCGATGGAGGGGATCTCGAGCAGGCCGTGCCGCACCTCGGGGGTGGGGCCGTGCGCATCGAGCGGTGACTCCTCAGGCGCCGGGAGTCCTGCGCTGAGACCGTTGACCAGAGCGCTGCCGACGGCGCCGACCGGGCTGAGGTCGACCGGCTCGGGCGCCTGCACCGGAGCGGCCACTCGGACCTCGGCGGCGCCAGCCTCCTCGGGGACCACCCTGGCCATCAGCGCGCCGGTGGACGCAGCGATGAGGACGGCGATCGTGGCGATCAGCAACCGGGTGGTGAGGGGAGTTGGCGTCGCGGACGGGAGAGCCACCGACCAATGATGCCCCACGGCTGCGACGTCGAGCCTCCGGACGCAGTCACCCCGCATATCTCTTGACAGGCATATAGCCATGGGGGCATGCTCGACGCATGAGCTTCGAAGTGCTCGCAGAGCCCCATCGACGGGAGATCCTCGACCTGCTGCGCAGCGGCGAGCGCCCCGTCGGAGATCTCGTGGCCGAGCTGAAGCTCAGCCAGCCCGCCGTGTCGAAGCACCTGCGGGTGCTGCGCGACGCGGGGCTGGTCGACGTGCGTCCCGACGCCCAGCGGCGGATGTACCGCCTGCGGCCGGAGCCGCTGGCCGAGATCGACGAGTGGCTGGCGCCCTACCGCCAGCTGTGGACCCGCTCACTCGACCGCCTCGATGGATACCTGGAGGAGAACCCATGACCCGTGACGGAGAGCTGATGGACATCGACGGCAGGCCCGCCCTGCGCTTCGAGCGGACCTACGCCCATCCGATGGAACGGGTGTGGCGCGCCGTCACCTCCCCGGAGGAGATGGCGGCGTGGTTTCCTTCGTCGGTGCAAGGTGAGCGAGCGGTCGGCGCGGCCCTCGTGTTCGACGACGAGGACCAGCGTGCCGCGGCACGCGAGGCGGGCGAGCCGACCCGAGCCGACGGTCCCCTCTTCAGCGGCACCGTCGTGGCCTACGACCCTCCCAAGGTGTTCTCGTTCACCTGGGGCGGCGAGCTCCTGCGGCTCGAGCTGCTGCCGGACGGCGCCGGGACGCGGCTGGTGTTCACCCACCTGCTCAGCCATCAGTCGGTCGCAGCCCGGAACGGAGCCGGGTGGCACATGTGCCTCGCCGAGCTCGACCGCCTGCTCGACGCGCCGGCGCCGACGCCGGAGGACCCCGGCGATCCTGACGGCATGGACGTCTACGACCTCTACGTCGAGCGCATCGGCCCGTCCCTGGGCGTCCCGTCGGGCGATGGCAGCCTCACCTGGGAGCGATCCACCCACGTGACGCCCGAGCAGGTGCGCGCCGCCACCACCGATCCCGAGGAGCTCGCGGCCTGGGGCGCCGCCGCTCACCAGAGCGACGGTCCGCAGTGGCAGATCGAGCCCACCGAGCACGGCAGCACCTACCGGCTGAGCGTCGACGTCGCGGGCGATGCGAGCCGTGCCGCACGGTGGCACGCTCTGCTCCTCCAGCTCGACATGCACCTGGCCGCCGGAGTCCTGATCCCCGCTGATCCCGAGCGCTGGATCGAGCCGTACAAGGACGTGATCTGAGCTCCGCACCGACGCCGGCCGGGACCGCAGCCGGCGGGCACTCCCGGCGCCTGCCCTTCACCGGGCCGTTCGACTGGGACGCCTGGCTCGCCTACCACTCGGCACGGGCGATCCCCGGCGTCGAGCACGTCAGCGCTGGTACCTACCGCCGCACGATCGCGGTCGGCGACGCCGTCGGAGCGATCGAGCTGACCCGAGACGGGCCCGACGAGATGGCGCTCGGGGTCACGCTGACTCGACCGAGCGACGAAGGCGAGGTGATCGACCGGGTGCGGGCCATGGCTGCGCTCGACGCCGACCCCACCGTCGCCACAGCAGCGCTAGCCGGCGATCCGCTGCTAGGACCGCTGATGAGCGCTCGCCGCGGCCTGCGGGTGCCAGGCACCTGGGACCCGTTCGAGGTCGGCGTGCGGGCCATCGTGGGCCAGCAGGTGTCGGTGGCCGGGGCCACCACCGTCACAGGCCGGATCGTCGAACGCCATGGACCCGTCGTGGCCGCCCAGGCCTGGCCTGGACTGCACCGCGCCTTCCCATCCGCCGCGACCCTCGCCGACGCCGACCTGGCGGGCCTCGGTCTGACCGGCGCCCGCGTCGCCGCGATCAGCACGTTCGCCGGAGCGGTCGCGGACGGAACGGTGCGCCTCGATCGCAGCGTCGGCCTCGAGGAGCTGATCGCGTCGCTCGCGTCCCTGCGGGGGCTCGGCCCGTGGACCGCTCACTACATCGCCCTGCGCATGGGCGAGCCCGACGCCTTCCCCGCCACCGACCTCGTGCTGCGCCGCTCCGCCGATGCCCTGCTCGCAGCACCCGATGGCGCCTCGCTGGCGGCGCGGGCTGAGGCATGGCGACCGTGGCGCGCCCTCGCTGCCGTCCACCTCTGGGCCGCAGCCGCCACCTGAGGCATTCGCCGCGATCGGCGGTGGAATGTCTGGAGAGCGCCGTAGGTTGACTCCCTTACATTTGCATGTGTCGATGGGAGTCCGCATGACCAGCACGACCCAGTCCACGACGTTCCCCGTCCTGCCGCTGCCCGCCGGTGTCATCTTGCCCACGATGGTGGTCACCATCGCGCTCGAGTCTGACGAGGCCAAGGCTGCTGCGGAAGCCGCCGGCGAGTCCGGCACGCTCCTGCTCGTCCCCAAGGTCGGCGAGCGCTACGCCGCGGTCGGCACCCTCGCCCGCATCGAGTCGAACGGCGAGCTGCCCGGCGGCACCCGCGCCCTCGTGGTGCGCGCCA
>DATCYI010000543.1:0-9847 GCA_036570385.1 Acidimicrobiales bacterium
CAGCAGGCAGAGGACTGCCGCCGCCGCTGCTCGACGGGCGCGATCGCGTCTCGCACGACCGCCGATCAGACCTGGTGCCGCTGCTCGTCCGTCGCTCTGCTCGCCCATGGGCGGAACGTACGGACCGCCGCCAACAGATCACCAACAGCTCGGCTCGCCCTCGGACGGATACTCAGCTCTGGGCATGGAGGTGCACCGATTCGGTGCGAAAGCATGCCCAGAAGGTCCGGACCCCCCGCAGGGGTTCAGCGGGAGAGGGCGGCCAGGGCTACGTCGGGGACGTTGGTGACGACGGCATCCACGCCCAGGGCGGCCAGCTCGCGGATGCGGTCGGGGTCGTCGCAGGTCCACGTGTTGACCGCCAGGCCCTCGTCGTGGGCCATGCGCACGACCTCCTCGGTCACGAACGCGTGGTGGGGATGGACGGCTACGTGGCCATGTGCGGCGGCCGTCGCGATGAGCGAGCCCATGTCCGACACCAGGCCGAGGAGCCAGGCGGTCGCCAGGTCGGGGGCGAGCTCGTGCACCCGATCGATGGTCGGGAGGTGGAAGCTCGACACCAGGATGCGGCCGTCGTCGAGCTCGCCGCGCTCGGCCAGCAGGGCCACCACCGCCTCGGCGACCTGCTCGGTGGGATCGAAGTCGCGGTCCTCGGGCCAGTTCTTGATCTCGACGTTCACGACGGCGAGGCCCTCGCACGTGGCGAGCGCGTCGGAGAGGAGCGGCACGCTCGGGGGTAGGTCGGCCCGGCGGGTCTCGACGATCACTCGCTCGTCCCCGAGCACGTCGTCGTGGTGGACCGCCAGCGCCATGTCAGCGGTGCGGCGCACGTCGAGCTCGACCCCGTCCGCACCCATGGCGATCGCGCCCTCGAAGGCGGCCAGCGTGTTCTCCGCAAAGGCGACGGAAGCACCGCGATGGGCAAGTACGAGCATGGCGAATGTCACCTTCGACGCGTGAAAGAAGTCCTTGCGGGCATTAGCGCACCGACGGTACGGTGTCCAAACGCAGCCACACGCGCCCGTCTCCCCCCGAGATTATCGCGGCGGCATGTGAAACTCGTCACGAACACGCGTGACCCAACACGCCGCGGAGGAACCTCGTGGCCCTCGCCCAAAGCCGCCCCCTGCACCTCTCCATCGAGCGCGACGACTGGCGCGACGTAGCGTCCTGTCGCGACACCGATCCCGACCTCTTCTTCCCCGTGGGCACCACGGGCCCCGCCATCGAGCAGATCGAGAACGCCAAGGCCGTGTGCCGTGAGTGCGAGGCCCAGGCCCCGTGCCTCGAGTACGCCCTCGCCACCAACCAGGACTCCGGCGTGTGGGGCGGCACCTCCGAGGAGGAGCGTCGCCAGCTCCGCAAGCAGTACGTCGCCCGCCAGCGCCGCACCGCCTAGCACTCCCCCACGAGCTCCGGCTCGTCGCACTCCGACCCTCCGCTCGACGGGGGGTCGGTTCGCGTCCGGGCTCATCGCCCGAGCGTCAGCTGCGCTCCACCATGGGGACGTGCAGCTCGACGATCGTGCCGGGCCGCTCCCCGGCGCCGTCGCCGCGGTGCAGGTCGATCGTGCCGGCGAGCTCGGTGGTGACGAGGGTCCTCACGATCGTGAGGCCCAGGCCGGTGGCCGCCTCGAGGGAGAAGCCCTCGGAGAGCCCCACCCCGTCGTCCACCACCGTGACGTCGAGGACCTCGCGGTCGTTGCGCAGCGTCACCATGACCGAACCGGGTGCGGCCGCCAGGTCGAGCTCGGCGGGGAAGGCGTGGTCGATGGCGTTCTGGAGCAGCTCGTTGAGCACCACCGACAGAGGCGTGGCGATCGTCGCCGGAAGGAAGCCCGCCTCGCCCTCCACCCGGAAGCGCACTGGGCGGTCGGGAGACGACATGCCCTCCTCGACCATGGCGACGAGCGGGCGCACGATCTCGATGAAGGCGACGTCGTCGCCGGCCTCGCGCGAGAGCGTCTCGTGCACCAGCGCGATCGACCGGATCCGGCGGACCGACTCCTCAATGGCGAGCTTGGCCTCAGGCGAGGCGAAGCGTCGGGCCTGGAGGCGCAGCAGAGAGGAGATCGTCTGGAGGTTGTTCTTCACCCGGTGGTGGATCTCGCGGATCGTCGCATCCTTGGACAGGAGCAGGCGATCCCGCCGGCGCAGGTCAGAGATGTCGCGGGTGAGCACGACGGCGCCGGAGACGATGCCGTGGTCGATCAGCGGGATGCAGCGGATGAGGACCGTGACCTCGCCCCCGTGCTCGACCTCCTCGGTGACCGGTGCCCCGATGGAGAACGCCATCTGGACGACGGTGTTGTCGAGGCCGAGCTCGTCGAAGCGCAAGCCCTCGGCGTTGGCGTGCACGCCGATGCGGTGCAGCGCCGAGACCCCGTTCGGCGAGGTGTACTCGACCCTCGCGGAGGCATCGAGGAGGATCACGCCGTCGCCGACGCGAGGGGCCTCCTCGGTCTCGGCGTCCTGCGCGTCGAAGGGGTAGTCGCCGGCCGCGATCATCCGGGCGAACCGGTTGAAGATCGAGACGTAGGTGCGTTCGAGCTCGCCGGGCTGGCGACCGAACGACGGGGCCGACTCGCGGGTGAGGACTCCCACGACCTCGCCCCCGCAGCGCACCGGGATGCACAGCACCCGCACCCGCTCCTTCAGCGCGGCGATGGTGGTCTCGCCCTCGATGATCTCGCCGAGCTGGAAGGCCCGGGTGACGAGGGGGCGCTCCTCCGCGTCGACGGCCGTGCCGATCCAGTCGGCGCGGTAGACGGTCTGCGACGTGCTCGGCCGCACCTGGCCGAGGACCACGAAGCGGTCGCCGTCCTCCGAGTCGACGGTCGGGATGAACAAGAGCAGGTCGGCGAAGCAGAAGTCGGCCAGCAGGCCCCAGCCCGCGACCAGGCGCTGCAGGTGGCCGATGGCGCGACCGCTCAGAGACGTGTGGATGCGTGCGAGCTCAGCGAGCGAGGCCATGGCCCGCTCAGGCTAGGAGCCGGCCGAGCGATCCGGTGCGATGAGCCCCACGCTGGCCCGCAGGCCGGTCAGACCGTGGAGGGGTTGCTGCCCTCGAGCTCGGCGCGGGACGCCTCGTACCTGTGACCGCAGTCGGTGCAGTGCATGTACTGCACCTCGCGGAAGGGGTCGATGTGGTCGAGGTAGCCCCGACCATCGCAGGCCGGGCACGGCAGCGGGGAGCCGAAGGTCGGCGGGGCCGGCTTCGACGTGGTGGCGGAGTCGCGCAGGTCGATGACCAGCTCCGAAGACCGCTTGCGGCGCAAGAACCCCATCTGCACTCCCTCCCTCCGGCGGGCCCGAGGCCCGAACCGTCCGCCGGGAGGAGCATAGGCCGTTCGGCCCATGCGGTGGAACACCTCGCGATGCGTCAGTGCCAGATCTTCTCGCCCAGCTGGAGGAGACCGGCGAGGTCGGTGATGTCGTGGTCGAAGTACGGCACCGCGGCCACGACGTCGGGCGCGGCAGCGAGCTCGGCGCGGATCTCGGCCTCGCGCTTCGCGACCACCTGGAAGTTGAGGAAGCTCTCGCCGACCTCGTGCAGCACCCGCTCCACCTGGTCGTGCTCGCCCAGGTCGTCGGGCAGCTCACCGGCCAGGCGGTCGGCATCGGAGCACAGCACCGTCGCCGCGTCGCGGGTGCCGTCTTCGAGGAACCAGGAGGGCAGCACGCGGTTGAGGATCACCGCACCGAGGTGCAGGCCCCGCTCCTGCAGCGCGTCGACGAAGAACTCCGCCTCCCGGACGGGGGCCGACTCCAACGTCGAGACGACGACGAAGGTCGTGCGCTTGTCGGCGAGGGTGCGGGTGACGGCCTCGGCCCGCTCGACGAAGCCGTCGTACATGGTCTGGAACAGGAGGAAGAACTCGGCGATGTCCTCGAGGAACTTCGAGCCCAGGATGCGGTCGGCCACCGAGTAGAAGGGCTTCGAAGCCATGGTGAGCATGCGGCTGCGCGCCGGCACCGTGAGCCAGCGCAGCAGGCGGCTCGAGAAGAAGTCGGCCATCCGCTCCGGCGCCTCGAGGAAGTCGATGGCGTTCCGGGTGGGCGGCGTGTCGACGACTATGAGGTCGTAGCGGCCCGACGAGTGGATCTCGTAGAGGCGCTCCATGGCGATGTAGTCGTGGCTCTGGACGAAGCGGCCGGTGATGTTCTTGTAGAGCGGGTTGGCGAGGATGGCGTCTCGCGTGGCGGCATCGGGCGCGTGGCTGCGCACGAGGTCGTCCCAGCTCTCCTTCGTGTCGAGCATCGCTGCCCACAGCTCGCCCCTTGGCTCCACCCCCGCGGCGGCGAAGGCCTCGGGCGGGACCTGCGACTCGACGTTGCCGAACGCCTCCAGGCCGAGCGCGTTGGCGAGCCGGCGAGCCGGGTCGACGGTGACCACGAGGACCTTGCCGCCGTGGTGCACCGCAGCCATCGCCGCCGCTGCGGCTGCGGTGGTGGTCTTGCCCACACCACCCGACCCGCAGTGGATGACGATCTCCTTGGCCGCGAGCAGCTGCTCGATCGAACCAGAGGCCGAGGAGCCGGCGCGCTTCGCCCGGACAGGCTGCTTCTTCTTGGCCGCCATCAGAAGCCGAGCTCCTCACCGAGGTGAGCAGCCACCTGGCGGGTCGCTCGGACGCCGTGGCTGCGCTGGAACAGGTAGGGCACGTAGAGCAGCGGGGTGCCTTCGGGCAGCTCCTCGCGCAGCCGGGCGAGGTGCACCCCCCGCGTGCGACGCATGCGCACCGCTAGCTGGGCGCCGTCGAGCAGCTCGCGGACCGGTCCGCCGACGGCGGCGGAGAGCACCTCGTGGAGCGCCGGCGAGCGCTCCCGGTCGTTCAGGGCGTCGAAGATCTCCTCCTCGCCGCGACCGAACAGCTCGGGCAGGACCCGGTTGGCGACGACCGCCGCGAGGTCGACGACCGTCTCCTCGCGCAGACGACCGGCGAGCTCGAGGGTCTCGTTGACCGGCATCTCCTCGGGGGCCGCGACGATCACAACACCGGTGCGGGACGCGTCGGCGAGGATCTCGATCATCCAGTCGGTCTGGTCGCGGACCATGCCGACCTGCACGAGCTGCTGGATGGCCTGCGGGGCGGCCAGCTGCCCGGTGATGTGCCCGCTGGCCACCGCGTCGACCACCACGAGGTCGTAGTGCTCCTCGCGGACCTCCCACAGGAGCTTGCCCACGGTGAGGATCTCCTTCACGCCCGGCGCCGCGTTGGCCACGAAGTCGAACGTGCGGGCGAGCGGACCGATGCGAGCGACCAGCGGCACCTTGAGCTGCAGCCGGAGGTACTCCTTCAGCGACTCCTCGGTGTCCATCGACATCGCCCACAGGCCGGGCGACAGCTCCCGCTCCTGGAAGCGCGTAGGCCCGGTCTCGAAGAAGTCGGCCAGGTTGCCCTTGGCGTCGATCTCGCAGACGAGGGTGCGCTTTCCCTGCTGCGCACCCAGCAGGGCAAGGGACGCGGCGATGGTGGTCTTGCCGACACCTCCCTTGCCCGTGACGAAGAGCAGGCGGCGGTCGAGGAGCTCGGTCATGTCTGGCCCCAGCGCCAGCGACCCTGGAGAGCTATCCGCCGAACCCGATGCGACGATCGTCGGCCGGGGAGCCGATCTCGACGTAGGCCAGCTTGGCCGCCGGCACGCCCACCTGCCGACCCTTGCGGTCGGTGAGCCAGAACGTGCTGCCGTCGGCGATGGCTGCCTCGATCTGCTTCTTCACGGCGTCCGGGTCGGTTCCCTCCTCGAGCTGAACCTCGAGCTCCTTGGGGGTCTGGGTCAGGCCGATGCGGACGTCCACGGGGATCTCCTAGTTCTGGGGGCGCCGCTCATCCTAGGAGGACGCTGGGCGTCCGAAGCACACGTCCACGAGCGCTAGCGGCGGTCGTGATGGGTCGGCGACCACGGACAGTGGCCGTGGGGGTGTCGAGTCGTCGTAAGGTGCGGCGGGTGGGAGACGTCTCGGACGACGATCAGGTGGCCACGGCGCTCCGGGCGCTCGACTCGGCGCGCGGCCGCTTCGTGGCGGTGGTCGGGCACGAGCTCCGCACGCCGATGACGACGCTGCGGGGCCTGGCCGAGGAGCTGGTCAGCACCGACGACGCAGGGCGGGCCGAGCTCGCCCCCGCGGTGCTGCGCAGCGCCAGGCGGATCGAGGGCCTGCTCGACGACCTGCTGCTGGCCACCGAGATCACCACGGTGCTGCCCGTCGGGGAGCCAGAGGAGGTCGATCTCGTCGCCACCGCCCAGGCGGTGTGGGACGGTCAGGCCGAGGAGTCACCCGACGGCGTGGCAGGCGACCTCGAGCTGCTCGGCGCCTCCGAGGCCGTGGTCGAGATGCGACCGGGGGCCGCCGACACCATGCTCGAGCGGATCCTCGACAACGCCAGGCGCTACGGCAGGCCGCCGCACTCGCTGCACGCCGAGGTCGACGACGGGCGAGTGCGGCTCAAGGTGACGAGCGCCGGAGCGGACATGGCGCCCGACGACATCCAGCTGGCCTTCGAGCTCTTCTACCGGGGCGAAGGCGCTGTCACCACGGCGCCAGGGTTCGGGCTCGGGCTGCCGGTCGCTCGGGCCCTCGCTCGTCAGCACCACGGCGATCTCCGACTCGAGCCCCATCCGGGTGGTGGTCTCGAGGTGATCATCGAGCTCCCGGCTTCCGGTTGACCGCGCCCGACCCCCACGCCGGGCCCGCGCTTCGGGTCCTGGTCGCCGACGACGAGGCCGACGTCCGGCTGCTGCTGCGCCTCGGCCTGCGGCACCACGGCATCAGCGTGGTGGGCGAGGCCGTCGATGGGCTGGAGGTGCTCGAGGAGTGCGCTCAGCAGCCGGTCGACGCCATCGTCCTCGATCTCCTCATGCCCCGCATGAACGGGTTCGAGGTGATCCCGGAGCTCCAGCGCGACCACCCCCAGGTCGGGATCGTCGCCTACACCGCCGTAGCCGGGGACTTCGTGAGGCGTGAGATGTCGCGCCTCGGGATCCGCCTGCTGCTCAAGAGCGGCGACGCCGCGCCTCTCGCCCAGGCGCTCCACGAAGCAGCCCAGGCCGCCCGCAGCCTCAACTCCTAGGAGCCTGGCGGCCGCCGGCCGTCAGAGGATCTTCAGCTCGGGGTGGGCGCGCCGGGTGGGGGCGAGCTTCACGTCGATCTGCTCGGCGATGGCTGCGAACGCCGCGGCCGCCTCGCCGTCGGGCTCGGTCAGGACGATCGGCCGGCCGTTGTCGCCGCCGGAGCGCAGCTCCCGCACGAGCGGGACCTGACCGAGCAGAGGCGCCCCGAGGCGCTCGGCGAGGTCCTCGCCGCCGCCGTCGCCGAAGATGTCGTAGCGCTTGCCGTCGTCACCGGTGAACCAGCTCATGTTCTCGATGACGCCCTTCACCTCGAGGTTCACCTTCTGCGACATGAACCCCGCCCGCTGGGCGACGCGCTGCGCGGCCGGCTGAGGCGTGGTGACGATGTAGACCTCGGAGCGGGGCAGGAACTGAGCGAGCGACAGCGAGATGTCGCCGGTGCCCGGGGGCAGGTCGACGAGGAGGAAGTCGGGCTCGTCCCAGAAGACGTCGGTGAGGAACTGCTCGAGTGCCTTGTGGAGCATCGGGCCCCGCCAGATGACCGGCTGGTCCTCCTTGGCGAAGAAGCCCATCGAGATGCAGCGCACGCCGCCGGCGCCCGTGGGCGGGACCAGCATGGAGTCGATGACGGTGGGCGGGTGCTCGACGCCGAGCATCCGGGGGATCGAGAAGCCCCACACGTCGGCATCGATGACCGCGACGCTGTGGCCGCGCTGGGCCAGCGCCACCGAGAGGTTCGTGGTGACCGACGACTTGCCGACGCCGCCCTTGCCGGAGGCGATGAGCAGGACCCGGGTGGTGCTCGACGGGTCGGCGAACGGGATGGCCCGGCCCTCGGCGTGACCGTGGGCCTGCTGGCTGCCGGCGGTGGCGGAGGGATCGCCGTGGAGCGTCTCGCGCACCTTGGCGCGCTGCTCGTCGGTCATGACCCCGAAGGAGAGGTCGACGTTGCGGACGCCGATCGCCGTGAGGGCGCCGGTGACCCGGTTCTGGATCTCGTTGCGCAGGGGGCAGCCGGCCACCGTGAGCGTGACCTCGAGGGCCACGTCGTCGCCGTCGATCCGCACGTCGCGAACCATGTCCAGATCGACGATCGAGCGGTGGAGCTCCGGATCCTCGACGGGACGGAGGGCGGCGATGACGTCGTCGACGGTGACGGACATGGTGAGGCAGCTCCGGTTCGGTCTGACGGGCGGCGGGGATTTCCACTACGCCCATAGGTAGAATACCGAGCGATGTCGCCGCAGCCGCAGCCCGCGCTCACACCGACGGAGTTCTCCTCCGCCGTAACGGCGATCACCTCGGCGTTCGGCGACCCAACTCGGCGCGAGATCTACTTGTTCGTGCACGCCCGCAGCGAGGCCGATCCCGAGGGCCAGCCGGGCCGTGGCGTGACGGCCGCCGATGTCGCCGAGCAGTTCCTGCTCCACCCGAACGTCGCCCGCCACCACCTCGACAAGCTGGCCAGCGGCGGGTACGTCGAGGTCGCCACCGGCCGCTCTGGCACCGGTGCCGGGCGCCCGTCCAAGCGCTACCGGGTCACCTCGCCCGAGATGACCCTCGAGCTGCCGGTCCGCCACGACGACCTGCTGGTGACCCTGCTCGGAAAGGCGCTCTCGATGCTCCCGGCCGACGCCGCCGAGGAGATGGCCGAGGAGGTCGGCCTGCAGTACGGCCGCACGATGGCGACGGCGATGGGCAGCCCCGACGCCTCCGGCGCCGTCCACAAGTCGTTCCGCACCGCCTTGCACGCTGTGGCCGACGCTCTCACCGCCCACGGCTTCGCGGCCCACGCCGAGCGCCACGGCGACGGCCTCCGCATCGTGTCCGACCACTGCCCCTTCGGCGGCGCGGCGATCGAGCACCCAGTGATCTGCGCAGTCGACAGGGGCCTGGTGCGCGGCATGCTCGGCGCCCTCTACGGCGACTCCGAGACCTCCACGCTGTCGAGCCGCCCCTCGGGCGACGACCGCTGCATCACCGGCATCGCCGACGGCCACGCCCCCGTCGAGCTCGGGTCGACCCGCTCGGCGGCAGCACCCGCCGGGCCCAGCGCCCGCAGCTGACGTGTCGGGCTCGTCCGACGGCGTGTCCCAGCAGCGATGAGCCGCCACTACCTCGACCACGCTTCGACATCCGCGCTGCGGCCCGAGGCCCTGGCTGCCGTCACCGAGAGCCTCGCTTCGATCGCCGGCGACCCGGGTCGGATCCACGCAGAGGGGCTCGCGGCACGCGTAGCGCTCGAGACCGCCCGCGAGCAGGTCGCCTCCCTGCTCGGCGCCCGGCCCCGTTCGGTGGTGCTCACCAGCGGCGGCACCGAGGCGATCGCCAGCGCGTGCTGGGGCGCAGCCGAGCGCGGCAGCCACCAGGTCATGGCCGCCGTCGAGCACTCTGCGGTGCGACGGGCGGCCGAGGCCAACGGCGAGGTCACCGTCGTCGGCGTCGACGGCTTGGGCCGGATCGACGCCGACGAGCTGCTCGCCGCCGTGCGACCCGACACCTCCCTGGTCCACGTGCAGTGGGGCAACCACGAGGTCGGCACCGTGCAACCGGTCGCCGAGGTGGTGGCCGCCTGCCGGGAGCGTGGCGTGCTCGTCCACGTCGATGCCTGCGCGGCCGCGGGCCACGACGCCATCGCCTTCGACGATCTGGGCGCCGACCTGCTGTCGGTGTCAGCGCACAAGCTGGGCGGGCCGGTGGGCATCGGCGCCCTGCTGGTCAGGCGTGGTCTGCGGGTGCGCCCGATGCTGCTCGGCGGCGACCAGGAGCGA
>DATCYI010000544.1:0-3857 GCA_036570385.1 Acidimicrobiales bacterium
CTCCGTGCGGCCGGCATGGGCGTCGCCGGCGGGCACCGACGGCGACCAGGCCAGCACATCCCGGCCCTCGCCGGCGAGGGTCGCGACCGCCGAGCGAACCGCCTCCGCGTTGCCCCCGTGTCCGCTCACCAGCACCACGCCGCGGAAGGCGTCGGCGCTTCGCACCAGCTCCACGACGACGTTCGAGGTGGCGGGGCCCCCGATCGAGATCGTGCCCGCGAAGCCCGCGTGCTCGCCGGACGACCCGTAGGCGACGGCGGGAGCGACGATCACGTCGGGGCGGGCCTCAGAGAGGCGATCGGCCAGCGCCGTGGCGATGGTCGTGTCGGTGCCGATCGGGAGGTGCGGCCCGTGCTGCTCGGTCGCGCCGAGCGGGACGGCGAGCAGCGTCGACGACGCCACCTCCGCCACCTCCGGCCAGGTCAGGTCGACGAGGTGGCGGGCGGGCATGCTCGCCCGGCGCTCAGCGGGGCTTGCGGCTGAGGCGGACCGGCGTGCTGTGGTCGGGCCCACGTGCGATGACGGTGCCAGCAGAGACACCGGCCAGCGCGAGCTCGCCGTGGCCCTTCACGCACTCGGGGTCGGGCGCGTCGAGCGGCAGCCCGGTGAAGAACTTGGCCGCCATGCAACCGCCCTGGCAGGCGTCGAACTCGCCGCACGAGGCGCAGGCCCCGGCGGACTGCGGCTCCCGCAGCGACAGGAACAGGTCGCTCGACTTCCACACCTTGGCGAAGCCGCCCTCGTCGAGCACGCTGCCGGCGCGGAACTCGTCGTGGAGCACGAACGGGCAGGCGTAGACGTCGCCGACGGGGTCGATGAGACAGACCACCCGGCCTGCACCGCAGAGGTTGAGGCCGGGCAGGGCCTCGCCCAGGGCGGAGAGGTGGAAGAACGAGTCGCCGGTGAGCACGTTGGGCCGCTGGACGAGCCAGTTGTAGAGGTCGACCTGCTGCTCGGGGAGCAGGTGGAGCTCGTGCCACACGTCGGCGCCGCGGCCCGAGGGACGCAGCCGGGTGAGGCGCAGCTCGGCGCCGTAGCCGTCGGCCAGCGCGGCGAAGGCATCGAGCTCGCGCACGTTGTGGCGGGTCATGACCACGCTGATCTTGAACGGCCCGAAGTCGGCCGCGGCGAGGTGGTCCATGGCCCGGCGGGCCATGTCGTAGGAGCCCTCGCCCCGGATCGGGTCGTTGGTGAGCGCGGTGGCGCCGTCGAGCGAGATCTGGATGTCGACGTAGTCGGCGCCGGCGAGCTGCTCGGCCCGCGCCGCGTTGATGGTGGAGCCGTTGGTGGAGAACTTCACGCCGACCCCGCTGTCGACCGCGTGGTCGACGAGGTCGTAGAAGTCGGAGCGGATGGTGGGCTCGCCGCCGCCGATGTTCACGTAGAACACCTGGAGGTCGCGCAGCTGGTCGATCACCGACATCGCCTGAGCGGTGCTCAGCTCGCGGGGGTCGCGCCGGCCCGACGACGACAGGCAGTGGACGCAGGCCAGGTTGCAGCCGTAGGTGAGCTCCCAGGTGAGGCAGATGGGGGCGTCGAGGCCGCCCTTCAGCTCTTCGACGAGAGGTGCGACAGCCACGTCAAGCCGCCTTCGGACGCAGGAGCTCGCCATCGGCGAGGGACGCCACGGCCTTGCGGTACGACGGCCAGCGCCGGGCCTCTATGCCGGAGGCGGCCAGCGCGTCGTCGAGGGAGCCGTGCTCGCCCAGCGTGCGCACGAGCTCGACCAGCTCGGGCGACCGCAGGAACGTGAGGCGCCGGTTGCCGTAGTGGTACGCCAGCGCACCGAACGGCTCGGGCCTGAGCGCGACCTGCGGGTGGAGCTCCCAGGAACCGTCCACGAGGCTCAGTAGACCCCGCACATGCCGTCGATCGAGATCTCCTCGACCAGCAGCTCGTCTTCGACGAGGTCGTCGTCGAGCGCGGCCTCTTCGTCGGTGGGGGCGTCGTCGTGCACCTTGAGATCAGACATGCGTCCTCCGTGTTCGGGTCGACGGCCAATGTATCCCCGCCCCCCACCGCGCCAAGAAGGCGACGCCCGATCGCGCCCGATCGAGCTTCCCGGGCGCTGTGGGTTCGGAGGGGCCGACGTGTACGGTCCGCGTCGTGGCCGAGGATGATCTGCCGGAGAGCGAGGTGGCGTTCGATCCGCTCGCCGAAGCGCGCCGTCAGTGGCTCGCGCAAGACCTCGACGAGCCGCTGTCGATGTACGCCGCGGTTTCGATCATCCACGCGCAGCAGGTCGTCACCACGGCCATCGACCGGGCCCTCAAGCCGCTCGGGCTCACCTTCGCCCGCTACGAGGTGCTGATGCTGCTGTCGTTCTCCCGCAGCGGCGCCCTGCCCATCACCAAGGTCGGCGAGCGCCTGCTCGTGCACCCCACCGGGATCACCAAGCTGGTCGACAAGCTCGAGGCCAGCGACCTGGTGCAGCGCGAGGCCAACCCCGACGACCGCCGCGGCACGCTCGCCCGCATCACCCCCGCCGGTCGACGGCTCGGCCAGCGGGCGTCGAAGGTCCTGGGCGACATCCGCTTCGGCGCCGACCTCCCCGACGACGAGCTCGAGCAGCTGGTCGAGCTACTGCGCCGCCTCCGCGCCGCCGCCCGCAACGACGCCTGACCCCTCCCCGACGGCCCCAGAGCACCGAACTGGGGATGGTTGATGGCCAAGAAGCGCGATCAACCATCCCCAGTTCCGACGGGGCCCGACGGGGTTGGCCTAGGGCTGGTAGTCGCCGGCGGTGTGGCGGAGCTTGGACAGGACCTTCGTGAGCTGGTCGGTGTCGCGGTCGCTGAGGCCCCCGACGCCGACATCGACGGCGCACACCGCAGCCGTGGCCTTCTCGACGATGGCCCGGCCGTCGTCGGTGATCTCGCAGAGCGTGGTGCGGCGATCGGTGGGGTGCTGCACGCGGCGCACCAGGCCCTGCCCCTCCAACCGGTCGACGATGTTGGTGACGCTGGTGGGGTGGATCATGAGCCGCTCCCCCATCTTGCCCAGCGGTAGGGAGCCGGATCGGCTGAAGGTGAGCAGCACCAGGGCCTCGTAGCGGGCGAAGGTGAGGCCGAAGGGCTTGAGCGCCTCGTCCACCCGGGCCAGCACGATCTGCTGGGCCCGCATGATCGACGTGGCCGCCGCCATGGCCCGACCCGCCGGCCAGCGATCGTCCCAGTGCCGGCGCGCCTCGGCGATCGGGTCGAAGGGGAGCGAGCGCGACGGGGACGGCACCGCGACAGGTTACCCAAGGAGAAGGAAGGATGGCGGAAGGTCGGACTTCCTAGTAATCTCGGAGCCATGCCCGGCGGACACGACCTCCACAGCCCGACCAACCCGGTGCGGATCGTCACCGCCACCAGCCTCTTCGACGGCCACGACGCATCCATCAACATCATGCGGCGGATCCTGCAGAGCCAGGGCTGCGAGGTGATCCACCTCGGGCACAACCGCTCGGTCGACGAGATCGTCACCGCGGTGGTGCAGGAGGACGCCCAGGGCGTGGCGGTGTCGTCATACCAGGGCGGCCACAACGAGTTCTTCAGGTACCTCGTCGACCGGCTCCGCGAGGAGGGGTTCGGGCACGTGAAGGTGTTCGGCGGAGGCGGCGGAGTGATCGTGCCCCACGAGATCGCCGAGCTCCAGGCGTATGGGGTCACCCGCCTGTTCTCCCCCACCGACGGCCAGCAGATGGGCCTGCCAGCCATGGTGAACACGATCGTGCAGGCCTGCGACGTCCATCCGGTGGTCGAGCCGATCAAGTCGCTCGACGACCTGCTCGCCGGCGACCAGCGGGCGCTGGCCCGTGCCCTCACCGCGCTCGAAGTGGGCGAGCTCGACGAGCCGCTGGTGGCCGAGCT
>DATCYI010000545.1:0-23141 GCA_036570385.1 Acidimicrobiales bacterium
GCGGTGATGGCGGCCATCGCCGACCCGTGGCCCGCATCGACGGCCCTCGACACAGACACCTCCCCCGAGGATGTCGTGCAGGCTGCCCTGTCGCACATCGGGCCCACCTGAGATGTAGCGCCGAACCTCAATCGAGCCCGGTGACCGCGGGTCCGGCACGGATGGCGCTAGCGCGACATGGTCGAAGCACGCGAACCCGGAGCCACGGGTGCCCGAGCTGCCTCCCAGACGCTGAGGGTACGGTCATGAACATCCCTCACGACAACGACGACCCCGACGCGGAGCTCGAGCAGCTGCCGCTTGCAGAGTGCTGGCGACTGGTCCGCACACAGACGGTCGGGCGATTCGCCGTCAACCGACCCGGTTACGGACCGCACGTGGTGCCCGTGAACTTCATCGTCACCGAGGACGACACCATCGTGTTCAGAACCGGCGCCGGGACCAAGCTGAACGCGTCGATGATGCGGATCGTGGCCATGCAGTTCGACGAGATCGACGCGTCTCGCCACACCGGGTGGAGCGTCCTCGTCCAAGGGACCGCCCGCTGGCTCTACGAAGAACAGGACCCCGTCGAGGTGGACACTTGGGCGCCAGGGCCACGGCCCTACGTCGTCAGGGTCACGCCGGTCCACGTGAGCGGCCGAAGGATCCAACTTCACCAGATGGACACCGACGACCGCGGCGACATGTAGAGGTGCCCCGCTCCCACGGGGCACCTCCGCGCGGGACATGGTCAGCCGAGAGCGGCTCCCACCGCCATGAAGCCGATCGTCACGACTAGCAGGACCCCCAGGAGCGGTGCGAGGAACCGCAGGT
The DNA here is from genome assembly GCA_036570385.1 of Acidimicrobiales bacterium. Taxonomy (GTDB): domain Bacteria; phylum Actinomycetota; class Acidimicrobiia; order Acidimicrobiales; family VFJN01; genus VFJN01. Next base: position 817 of record DATCYI010000545.1, read on the forward strand.
AGCGGTTGTAGGGCACCTTCGCCAAGGCCAGGCCACCCATCACGACCGCCGAGGTGGGGGTGAAGAGGTTCATCCACCCCGACGCCGACTGGTACGCCGTGACGACGAGCGAGCGAGGCACATCAGCGAAGTCGCCGAGCGGGGCCAGCACCGGCATGGCCAGCGCGGCGTGGCCCGAGCTCGACGGCACCAGGAACGCCAGCGGGATGTTCAGCAGGAACATCAGCGCCCCGAACACCCCCGACGAGGTCTCCTCCACGGTGCTCTCCAGGGCGTTGAGCACGGTGTCGGTGATCATCGAGTTGTTCATGATCACCGTGACCCCACGGGCCAGGATGATGATCAGGCCCACGGAGATGAAGTCCCCGGCGCCGCGCACCACCGTGTCGGTGAGCTCCTTCTCGCGGAGGCCAGCAACGAGGCCCACCACCACCGCCATGACCACGAACAGGGCAGCAAGCTCAGGGAAGTACCAGTCGAGCTGCCAGCGGTAGGAAGCGGCGTCGGGCCCCTGGAACACCTGTGCCCACGGCACGATCGCGTAGATCATGAACGCGAACGTGGCGGCGGTGAGCCACAGCACACCCCGGCGACGTGACGTGAGCTCGGGGACATCGGCGCCTTCCTGGGTGAGGAGGTCCTCGTCCTCCCGGCTGAAGCCCACGAGCGACCTGGCATGGTCCGCCTTGACCCGGGTGGCGTATCGCACGACGTAGCCGATCGCGATCGCCGTCAGAACCACGTAGATCACCAACCGCAGGACGATGCCGTCCCCGAGCCCGATGTCGGCCGACTCCGATGCGACACCGGTTGCGAAGGGGTTGATGGTGGAGCCCATCGTGCCGACGCCCGCGCCGACGATGATCACGGCGGCGGCCACCATCCGGTCGTAGCCCAGGGCCAGCATCACCGGCACGACCAGCGCGTAGAAGGCGAGCGTCTCCTCCGCCATGCCCTCGGTGGTGCCTCCCAATGAGAAGAGAACCATCAGAATGATGATGAGCGGCACGCCGCGGCCACCGAAGCGCTTGCCGACGCGGGCGATCCCGGCGTCGATCGCACCGGAGCGGATCGTCATGGTGATGAAGACACCGATCGCCAGCACGAACAGGAAGACGCCGGCGGCTCCGAAGAGCTCACCGGCTTCGTAGGGACCGATCAGCCCGGTCTCGCTCGACTCGATGCCATACAGACCGTTGACCGGCGCCATGAAGAGGTCGTACAGCCGGTCGTTGAAGCCGAGGTCCACGTCGATGCGCTCGTAGGTGCCGGCGATGGGGCGGCCCGTCTCCGAGTCGGTGCTGTACTGCCCGGTCGGAACGATGAACGCCAGCACCCACACAGCAATCGTCACCGCGGCCAGCACGGTGAACGCGCTGGGAAACCGGCGCCGTTCGCCTGGCGGGTCGGGCGTTGACTCCCGGTCCACCTCTTCGTGATCCTCGTCTGGCGCGGTGCGAACATCCCGGTCGGTCCGGGGGCCTGATGCGACGGTCATCGCGACCACCTCCCTGAAGTTCCTCGGTCCCCTCGAGGATGGGCCCCTTTGCCGGCAAGGTCACCGGGCGTAGGTCCCGAGCAATGGGGTCGCTCGGCCCTTCTTCGCGCACCGTCGGTACTGGACACTGGAGCGAGCAGCGCTGGACCCGCCGGCGCGCACGTTCTTGGAGCGCCCCCATATGACGAGCTACGGAGTGGATTCAGAGGTCGGCCAGCTGCGACAGGCGATCGTGCACCGACCCGACCTCGAGCTGCGGCGGCTCACACCGACCAACAAGGACGACTTCCTCTTCGACGAGGTGCTGTGGGTGAAGAAGGCCCGCCAAGAACACGACGCGTTCGTGGACGCGCTCCATGAGGCGGGCGTGACCACCCACCACTTCGACGATCTCCTCCGCGAGACAGTCGCCCTCCCCGAGGCTCGCAAGCACATCCTCGATGGTGCGCTCGATGAGCGGATGTACGGCCTGATGGCGATCGACCCGCTGCGCAACCTCTTCGACTCCATGCCCGACGACGAGCTCACCACCCACCTCATCGCGGGCATCACCAAGCGGGAGGTCCTCGAGCGGATCGAGGCCCCCAGGTCGATCTGGTTCCACGCCCTCGACATCGACGCCCTCGTGCTCCCACCGTTGCCCAACACGATCTTCACGCGCGACACCTCCTGCTGGATCTATGGCGGGGTGGCCATCAACTCGATGCGCAAGAAGGCCCGCATGCGCGAGACGGTCCACTACGAGGCGATCTACGAGCACCACCCGCTCTTCGCGGGCGAGGGCTTCGAGGTGTGGACGCCGGGCACGGCCGGCGGCCCGGCCACCGTCGAGGGCGGCGACGTGCTGGTGATCGGACGGGGCGCGGTGCTCGTCGGGATGAGCGAGCGCACCCGCCCTCAGGGCGTGGAGCGTCTCGCCGCCCGGCTGTTCAGCTCCGACGAGGTCACCAGGATCGTGGCGGTGAGGCTGCCCGAGGCTCGTTCTGCGATGCACCTCGACACGGTGATGACGATGGTCGACGGGGAGAGGTTCATCAAGTACGCCGGGCTCGGCATGCTGCCCGCCTACACGATCGAGCGGGGCGACAACGACAAGGAGCTGAAGGTCACCGGGCACGAGCCCGAGGCGATGCACGACGCGATCGCCGCCGCGCTCGGGCTCGACAGCATCGAGGTCCTCACCCCCGAGTCCGACGTGTGGGAGGCCGAGCGCGAGCAGTGGGACGACGGCTGCAACGTGCTGGCGGTCCGGCCCGGCGTGGTGATGGCCTACGAGCGCAACATCACCACCAACACCTACCTGCGCAAGCAGGGCGTCGAGGTGATCACAGTGGAGGGCAACGAGCTGGGCCGTGGCCGTGGCGGCCCGCGCTGCATGACCTGCCCGATCGAGCGAGCGGGCATCTGAGAGGAGCAGTCGTGTTCAACCTGCGCAACCGCAGCTTCTTGAAGGAGCTCGACTTCACCCCCGAGGAGTGGCAGCACCTCCTCAGGCTCTCTGCCGACCTCAAGGCCGCCAAGTACGCCGGCACCGAGGTGCCACGGCTCAGCGGTCGGTCGATCGCGCTGATCTTCGAGAAGACCTCCACCCGCACCCGCTGCGCTTTCGAGGTCGCCGCTCACGACCAGGGAGCGGCCGTCACCTACCTGGGTCCCAGCGGCTCCCAGATCGGCCACAAGGAGTCGATGAAGGACACCGCCCGGGTGCTCGGACGGATGTACGACGGCATCGAGTACCGGGGCGCCGGCCAGAGCCAGGTGGAGATCCTCGCCGAGCACTCCGGCGTGCCGGTGTGGAACGGGCTCACCGACGAGTGGCACCCCACCCAGAGCCTCTGCGACATCATGACGATGATCGAGCACTCCACGAAACCGGCCGCGGAGATCTCCTTCGCGTACTGCGGTGACGCCCGCAACAACGTTGCAAGCTCGCTGCTGGTCGCGGGCGCCATGACCGGCATGGATGTGCGAATGGTCGCCCCCCGCGAGCTGTGGTGCGCCGACCACGTCGTGGCCGGGGCGCGCCGCGTCGCCGAGGCCACCGGTGCCCGGCTCACCCTCACCGACTCGGTGGAGGAGGGTGTGGCGGGGGTCGACTTCGTCTACACCGACGTCTGGGTGTCGATGGGCGAACCGCCCGAGGCGTGGGCCGAGCGCATCCGACTGTTGGGTTCGTACCAGGTCAACAAGGACCTGATGGCCGCCACCGGCAACCCGGAGGTCCGCTTCATGCACTGCCTGCCCGCCTTCCACGACCGCAACACCACGGTGGGCGAGGAGATCTTCCAGCGCACGGGCATGGACGCGCTCGAGGTGACCGACGAGGTGTTCGAGTCGCCGAGCTCGATCGTGTTCGACCAGGCCGAGAACCGCTTGCACACGATCAAGGCGGTCATGGTCGCCACCCTCGGAGACTGACGTGCGCATCGTCATCGCGCTCGGCGGCAACGCCCTCCTGAAGCGAGGCGAGATCCCGGATGCCGCGGTGCAGGAGCAGCACGTCGCCGAGGCGGTGGAGTCGCTCGCGCCGCTCGCCCACGACCACGAGCTGGTCATCACGCACGGCAACGGCCCACAGGTCGGCGTGCTCGCCGTGCAGAGCGCGTCCGACCCGAACCTCACCACGCCTTATCCCTTCGACGTGCTAGGCGCGCAGACCCAGGGGATGATCGGCTACTGGTTGCTGCAGGCGCTCCAGAACGCGCTGCCGAACCGGCAGGTGGCGGCGATCATCAACCAGACGCTCGTCTCCGCCGCCGACCCGGCGTTCGAGAACCCCACGAAGTTCATCGGCGAGGTGTACGACGAGGGGACGGCTCATCGGTTGGCGGCCGAGCGCGGTTGGACCGTCAAGGCCGACGGGAAGCACTGGCGGCGTGTCGTCGGCTCGCCGGAGCCCCAGCGCGTCGTCGAGACGCGCCTGATCCGCCTGCTACTCACCTCCGGCGCGCTGGTCGTGTGCGCCGGCGGCGGCGGTGTTCCGGTCATCCGCAACGAAGTCGGCCTTCTCGATGGGGTGGAGGCCGTGGTCGACAAGGACGTCACCGCCTCGGTGCTGGCCAAGGCGCTCGACGCCGACGTGTTGCTGATCCTCACGGACGTGGCCAACGTCTACCGACGCTTCGGTGAGCCCGACCAGGAACCCATGGACCACGTGACCCCGGCGGTGCTGCGTGCGATGGACCTGCCGGCAGGCTCCATGGGACCAAAGGTCGAGGCCGCATGCCGTTTCGTGGAGATCACCGGCGGCATGGCCGCGATCGGTCGCCTCGAGGACTCCGAGGCCATCATCGCCGGCACAGCCGGCACGATCGTCACCCCCTCCGGCCGCTACACCTACGAGGTGGACGCCAGGAAGCCGTCCACCACCAGGACGCGACCGCGTCCGGGGTCATCGGCGTCTGAGGAAGAGCTTGCGGATCTCGACGGCGACGAAGACGGCGCCGGCTAGGCCGGCGCAGAGGAGCCAATCGCCGGTGCCCAGTGAGGCGGTGCCGAAGGCGTCCTGGAGGATGGGTACGTGGACGACCGCGACCTGCAACAGGAGCGACAGCGCGACGGCGGCCCAGAGCAGCGGGTTGGTGAAGAGGTGGCGGAAGGCGCTGGCCCGGTCGGAGCGGGCGTTGAAGCAGTAGAGCAGCTGAGACAGGACGAGCGTGGTGAACGCGAGCGTGCGTGCGCCTCGGCCATCTCGACGGTGGCCACCGCGAAGACTCCCTCTGCTCCACTGAGATCGACCCCAGCCAAGGCACCCTCGAGCCCTTCCAGAAGCTGACCTCCACCAGCGCCAGCATTGGCGTCGAGCACGCGGTTGCGGGCGTCGGTCAGCAGGTTTCGCAATCGGATCCGATCCGCGTCGTTGCCTGGTCGTCGCCGATCGAGCGGTGCGGTGATCGTCACCACCGGCTCCCCTTCGATCGTCAGCATCCTGCGGACGAGGGCGGCGGCGGTCGAGGTCGATGTCACGCGTTCCATGCCCTCCAGGATGGCCCCGGGGACCGCGCACTCCTCAGGGTCGATGGTACCTGATCCGGCTCCTTCCGTCCCCAAACTGGTCGGCTGTCTTGAATGTGGTGTGGGATCGTGGGCGGCATGGCCATCGACCGGATCGTCGTGGGGGTGGACGGCTCGATGAACAGCCTGCAGGCAGTGGAGTTCGCGGCCGAGATGGCAGCGGCCGCCGATGCTGAGGTGGTTGCCGTCCATGCGCTCGGCTTGCTAGAGCACATCGACGGCGACGAGGTGGTGCCCGCCTACCCCAATCGCCACGAGATCGAGCGCCGGTTCCACTCCGACTGGACAGCGCCGCTCGACGGCACTGGCTTGCGAGTGCGTCGGATCCTGCGTGACGGGGAGGCGTCCTCGGTAGTACTGGCGGTGGCGGAGGAGGAGTCGGCGGACCTCATCGTGGTCGGTAAGCGCGGGCTGGGGAACGTCACACTGCAACTACTGGGCAGCACGAGCACCAAGGTGTCGCTCGGCTCGAAGGTCCCGGTGGTTGTCGTCCCCATGAGGTGACCGCAGGCTTGGAAGACGGTTCACCCCGACCGCTCAGCCGCCCGAGCGGTACGAACGGCGGTCCGCTCGGTGGAGGTCTTCAGCGAACTGGGTGCAGCGTCGGCACGACGGCGACCGGGCAGGAGTTGCTCGATCGGCGCCGCGTCGGTCAGCTGCCTGCCGTCGGGCCGTTGGCCGGGATGGGCGACTCGCTCAACGACACCTCCGGGGAGGCCTGCAGGAGTCGAGCTGCGTAGGGGGCGAAGGAGGCCGCTAGGACGAATCCTGGATCGAGGAGTGACGCGAGACCTTCGGTCATCGCCGCGGTCTTCACCAGCAGCGCGAGCTCCGGTGGAAGTCGAAGCCGGTGACGGCGGATGATCGCCATTTCCGACTGGAGCAACGGCCCGAGCCGAACCTCGCCGAGCGGCACGTTCGTCACGTCCCCCAACAGCGCGGCAAGGTCCTGCGTGAGGCGACTGCGGTCGACGGGCGCGGTGTGGACGCCGAGGCCGAGAAGCTCGTCGGTGAGGGTGGGGGCGTCGCCGGCGGCCGTGGCGATGAAGACTCGGATCAAACGGCTCCGCGTCGGGGCGTCGATGGAGCCCACCATCCCGAAGTCGACCAGTCCGAGGCGACCGTCAGGCTCCACGAACAGGTTGCCGGGGTGCGGGTCGGCATGGAAGAACCCGTCCTCGAAGACCATCGTCAGCACCACGTCGACGATGCGTCGAGCGAGGTCCGGTCGGTCGATGCCCGCGGCGTCGAGCGCCTCGAGATCAGACACCTTGACCCCGGTGATCCGCTCGAGGGTGATGACCCGCCGAGTGCTGGCGCGCTCGTAGACGAATGGGACGTGCACTGCCGGGTTAGCCGCCAGGTTGGCGGCGAACCGCCTGGCGTTGGCCGCCTCGACTTCGTAGTCGAGCTCTGCGCGCAGCGTGCCGGCGAGCTCGGCGACAAGCCCGGCAACGTCGTGACGATGGGCGATGGCCAGTCGGCGAGTCGCGATCCGGGCGATCGCCTCTAGGAGGGCGAGGTCGACCTCGACCTGGGCGACGGCGGCGGGCCGGCGGACCTTCACGACGACGGGGGTGCCGTCCACCAAGCGCGCCGCGTGGGCCTCACCGATCGACGCCGCGGCGAGCGCCACGGGGTCAAACCAATCGAACACCTCGGCCAGTGGACGGCCGAGCTCGGCCTCGATCACCGCTTCCACCGTCCCGGGAGGCTCGGCGCGGGCCTGGTCGTGCAACCGGCTGAGCGCCACCTGGTAGGCGTCGGGGAGAACGTCGCCTCGTGATGAGAGGATCTGGCCTAGCTTCACGAAGGTGGGGCCCAGGCACTCCAGGGCCATGCGGACGTGGTCGGGCGCGGTGTATGGCTGCGGTTGGCGGGGATACCCGAAGAGCCCGCGGTGGAAGGGCACGAGCCAGCCGAGATGTGCGCGCTCGAGGAGCCAGCCGAAGCCGTGGCGAGAGAGCGCGCTGACCAGCCGAAGGCCGCGCCGGACCATCATCCAGCCGGTGACCCGTTCCGGTTCGGCGTGCGTCAGCACGTTTCTCCGAGGATCGGGCGGTTTGGATCGCTTGGTTCGTGGGTTTCGATGTGGGTGAAGACGGTGGTGTCGTCCAGCTCCCGGGCGATGTCACGCTCGAGGCGTTCCGAGAGATCGTGGCCCTGCTGGACGGTCCAGTCGCCCGGGACCGCCAGGTTCAGGTAGATGAACCGCTGGCGGCCGGCTTCGCGGGACCGGGGCGCGCGGATCTGCACGAGCTCGCATTTGCGATAGCGGTCGAGCACTCGTTGGATCGTGGCGAGGTCATCGGCGGGCAGGGCGGCGTCGAGCAGACCGCTGAGTGACCGCTTCACGAGCGAGTAGCCGGTGCGCAGGATGTTGACACCGACGAGGAGCGCGACGATCGGGTCGAGCATCTGCCAGTCGAAGACCGCCACGAGCGCTATCCCGACGAGAACACCCGCGGAGGTCCACACATCGGTCAGGAGGTGCTTGCCGTCAGCGAGCAACGTGATCGATCGGTGCGTCCGTCCTGCCCGGACGAGGGCAACGCCGACCGCGAGGTTGAGCACCGACGCACCAGTCGTCAGCACGAGGCCGAGACCCACCTGTTCGAGCGGCGCCGGGTCCAACAGGCGTTGGACCGCGGTCCACACGATGGCCGTGGCGGCGACGAAGACCAGGGTGCCTTCCACGGCCGCGGAGAGGTACTCGGCCTTGCCGTGGCCGAACTCGTGCACGGCGTCGGGCGGTCGCGCTGCGGTGCGCAGTGCAAGCAGCGCCACGACCGCTGCCACAAGGTTGACCCCGGATTCCATGGCGTCGGAGAGGAACCCGACCGACCCGGTGATCGCAGCTGCCAGGACCTTGAGCAGGATCGTGACGACCGCGGCAGCCAACGACAGCAGCATGTAGCGGACCAGCAGCCGATGCCCACCTCCGTCCCGAGCGGCACGAGGAGTGTTGGTGGCGGTCATCCGACCCACACCTCGCCGAGCCAGCCGACCAGATAGCCGGCCCCGGCGGCGGCCGCACAGAGTGCGGCTTCGGCGCCGTTGCGACTGAAGGGGACGCGCAGCACGCGTGCCCTGACAGCGGCCAATGTCGCGACCGCCACACCAGCAGACACGAGGGACACAACGAGCGCGACAGGCACGTTCCAGAGGATGTACGGCCACAGGGCCACGACCGCGGCGAGGGCATAGATGACCCCGCCGACGAGGCTGTCGCGCCGGGGAGCCGGGTGCTCGCGGTGCGCCAGACCCAGCTCCTTCTCCACCTTCGTCCTTGCCAGGGCGCGGGGTGATGTCGCGATGAGCGACGCCGCTGCGGCGGCGTCGCTGGGCGCAATGCCCTCCTCCTGGAGGAGGATCGAGAGCTCATCGACCTCCACAGACGGGCGTGCGCCGATCTCGTCGAGCTCCTTGGCGACCTCGGCGTCGTAGAGCTCGTCGGCGGCCCTGGCGGCGAGTCGCGCCTCGGTTGCCTCCGACAGCGCGCCGGCGACGGCTCCGGCGAGGCCCGCCACGATGATCGCCGTCTTGGTGACGTCCGCGCTCGCCAAGCCCGTCACCACCGCGAGTGACAGGAACAGTGCATCTTGGGCGACGAGGACCAGCTCACGGACGCGTGCAAGCCGAGCGACACGGTGGCGTTCGGTGACGACGAGCGTGACGAGCGCGGGGCCGCCCAGCGGATGCTGAACGGCGCCCAAGACCATCAGCCTTCGTGCTGGTGCTCGCCGCCGTGGGCCGACGCCAGCGCAGCGAGGTAGAACTTGTGCGACCAGACCTGCAGTCCGAGCATCGCCTCGACGTACTCGCGGGCCTCGGCGACACCGGCATCGGCGTGCGTCTTGCGTTCCATGGCGACCTCGAGGCGGTGCTTGACCTGCTCCGCGACGACGTCGTTCAGCACGCCGATCAGCTCATCCCCCGAGCCCGTCTCGAGGGCCCGCTCGGCAACGGGGATCACCGGACCCTCGCTGAGACCGGCGGGCTTGAGCCCCGTGTACGGGGCGCCCTCGCCGGCACGGTGCACGCGGACCACGTTCTCGAAGAACCAACGGTCAGCGACCGCCGACACGGCAGGGCTAGCGCCCCGGATGGCCATCGTCTGGTCGAAGACGTCGGTCACTTCCGCCTCGCCGTCGGCGGGCACGAACGGAAGCACGAGCTCGACCCGGCCCTCCTCCAGCGCCTTCCTGGCAGCGACGACGACCGGACCGTCAAGCGAATCGCAATGTGGGGGCATGTCCTTCTCCTTCTCCTTGTTTGGTTGTCACCAGCTCACGCGGCTGGCGACGCGGCGCGACGCGCCGACTCTGAGACGACGGTGTAGAAGTGCGGCGTCGGAGACCCTGTCAGGAGCGGCTCGACCCGCTGCCATGCCTCTTGGCGCGCGTCGCTGAGATGCATCGCCATGAACGTGGCCTCACTCTCGTGCTCCACGATCGCCGCGTACCGGCCCGGCACCTTGGTGTCCGCGAGCAGCCGACGAGATACGAACCCCTTGAAGCCGGCGTACAGGGTCGTCGACCATTCGAACCACGCCCGAAAGTCGGCGTCTCGCCCCTCCGCCACCGGCGGGAACTCCACAACGTTGACAAACACGACATACCTCCTCACATCGGGGCGTCGGAGGCGCTCTGCGATGGAAAGCGCACTCGTGGGATCACCATGGCCTTGAACCGAAGGGACGGCTCAGGCCAAAGGGCCCGAACATGGGGACCGAAAGGCCCGGTTGAGAGGCAGCGCCGGGCCCTCCCCGTTGCCGTCGACGTCATCGGACGAGCACTGAAGCGATCCGCTACATCCCTCCCCGGGCCCGGCCGGTCCACGGACAACGATGCGCCCGCTGGGCGCGCGACGCGGTCAGCTTCGAGCGAAGCGCTCCACTGCGGTCGTGACACGGCGAGCCACATCTGTCACGTCGCCGACCCCGTCGACCCGGATCACTCGGCGCTTCGTCTCGTACCAGCTCAGTACCGCTCCCCCGTCTCGCTGCCACACTTGGAGCCGGTGCGTAATGACTTCCGGCGTGTCGTCGGCACGGCCTCGTCTCAGGAGCCGGTCTCGAAGCTCGGCGTCGGGGACGTCGAGCGCGACCACGCAGTCAACCGGAGCTTCGAGATCGTCGAGCCAGTTGTCCAGGACCTCGGCCTGCGTGAGCGTCCGGGGCGCTCCGTCGAGCACCCACCCTCCTGACCCGGTCGCCGCGACCAAAGGCGCCTCCAGGATCGCCAGGACGTCGGCCGTCTCTGCGAGCGCACCGGCTGCGACCGTCGCGGCGATCCGTTCGCCCAACGGAGACCACTTCGCCACCTCGTCGCGAAGGGCCGCCCCGACAGACAGGTGAATGACCGCGAGGTGCTCGGCAAGGAGTCGAGCGTGCGTGCTCTTCCCGGAGCCCGGCGGACCGAGCATGACCACCCTCACGGTCGGTTCACCGGCCGGCCGAGAAGTCCCCGCACCTGCCGCGCGATCTCGAGATCTTCGCGGGAGGTGACGACGACGGTTCGCACAGCGGCGCCGGCTGCGCTGATGTCTGCGTCTCCGGAAGCCGTCTCGTTCGCCCTGCGATCGACTTTCACCCCGAGGAAGGCTAAGCCGTCGGCAGCGAACGCCCGGACGGGGGCAGCATGTTCTCCGACACCACCGGTGAACACGAGCAGGTCGAGACCACCCATCGACGCCGCCATCGCGGCGATGCCCTGGCACAAGCGATGCACGTACACGTCAAAGCCAAGCGCTGCATCGGGGTCACCGTCGGCACGCCCGGCAAGGACGTCGCGCATGTCGCCGCTCTGTGCCAAGCCTGCGAGGCCGGCATGACGCTCGAGCCCTTCGGCGACCTCGCTGGCGTCGAGCCCGCCGTGCGTGAGGAGCCACAGCAGCAGTCCGGGGTCGACCGACCCGGCGCGGGTGGCCATGACGATGCCGTCGAGTGGCGTGAAGCCCATCGTGGTGTCGACGGATCGCCCGTCGACGACGGCGCAGAGCGACGCGCCGCTGCCGAGGTGGCAGGTCACGGTGCGGGCGCTGCCGGGAAGTCCTGCAACGGTCGGGCCGCGGGCGGCGGCCCAGGCGTGCGAGAGGCCATGGAACCCGAACCGATCGAGGTGCCACCGCTCTCGCCACGAGCGCGGCAGGGCGTACGTGCGGGCCGCGTGCGGCAGTGTCGAGTGGAACGACGTGTCGAAGCACGCGACGTGTGGCGTATCCGGCAACGCCTGTCGGGCAGCGGCGAGCGCGGACAGCGCCCGGTCTTGATGCAGCGGTGCCAGCGGGACGAGCGCGGCGATCGCTGCTTCCACCTCGGCGGTCACGAGCGTCGCCTCTCTGAGACGGGTCCCGCCGTGCACGACGCGATGACCTACCGCGTCGACCGGCGGCCTGTCGGCGAGGAACCGATGAAGGTCGACGGTGGACCCCTCGCCGTCCCACGGGTCGACGTCGTGCCCGGTGACGATGTCGTCGTGAGCGTCGACGATCCGGAACTTGAGCGTCGAAGAACCAGCGTTCACGACGAGAACACGCATCAGCACCGGCTCCGTTGAGGACCGCCGAACGAGCTGCTCACAGCTCGATGTCCACTGCTGTGCCGCCAGGAAGCTGCACTCGACGATCGTCGACGAACACTTCGACGGGATCCGAGGGGCCGTCGGCCGCTGTGGTCAGCCGGAGCCGGTCGTGGTCGAGGGAGACGCCGAGGAGCTGTCCGCGGTGGTGGAGCTGGAAGTCGACGCGGCGCAGCCCGCTTGGCAGGTGGGGGTGGAAGCTCAGCGGGTCGTCCGAGAGAGCAAGGCCAGCGAAGGCGCGCGTCACGATGTCGATCGTCCCAGCCATGGCACCCAGATGGACGCCCTCGGCGGTGGTGCCGCCCTGGGTGTCGTCGAGGTCGGCGACGAGGGCGTCGCGGAACAGCTCCCACGCACGGCCGGGATGCAGCTGGGCTAGCACCGACGCGTGCACCACCCGGCTGAGGGTCGAGCCGTGGGCGGTGCGGTCGAGGTAGTAGTCGACGGTGCGGCGAAGATCGTCGCCGCTGACGCGGTAGCTGAGGCGGTCGAGCTGGACGAGGAGCCGGTCGGGTCCGAGCAGGTAGACGAGCATGAGGACGTCCGCCTGCTTGGCAAGCTTGTAACGGTTGGTGGCGTCGCCTTCGGCTTCGAGTATGAGATCGAGGCGGCCGATGTTGCCGTAGGTCGCTCGGTAGTGGTCCCAGTCGAACTCGGCGAGGTCTGCGTAGCCGTCGAACTGACTGATCACGCCGTCGTCGTGGAAGCAGACGGTCAGCCGTCGGCTGAGCTGCTCCCATCGTTCGAGCTCATCGGTCGTGATGTCGAGTCGGTCTCGGACCTCGTCGCCGGCGTGGCCGGCCAGCTCAGCGAGCGTGTCGACGGCCCGCGCGCACACCCAGGCTGCGAGGACGTTGGTGTAGGCGTTGTCGCGCAGTCCCGAGCCGGGCGTATCGGGGTAGCCGTCGTGGTACTCGTCGGGACCCATGACGCCCTCGATGTGGAACCGGTCGCTGGGGGCGTCGTGGGTGGCGAGGGACGCGAAGAGACGGGCCACTTCGAGGATCAGATCCGCACCCCGCTCGGTCAGCCAGGCACGATCGTCCGTGGCCTGGTAGTGCCGCCAGGCGTTGTAGGCGACGGCCAGGCCGACGTGGTACTGGCGGCGCGAGTTGTCGGGCATCCACCTTCCCGAGCGCAGGTTGAAGAGCTGTTCGGGTGTCTCCTCGCGGCCGTCGCTGCCGCTCTGCCACGGGAAGCGGGCTCCGGCGAGGCCGGCGGCACGGGCGGCGTGGCGGGCAGCGGGGAGTCGGCGCCAGCGGTAGTCGAGCAGGGCTCGGCTGACCGCGGGGAGGTGTGCACCGACGACGGGGAGGACGAACAGCTCGTCCCAGAAGACGTGGCCGCGGTAGCCCTCGCCGTGCAGACCGCGGGCGGGGACTCCGGCGTCGACCTCGACGGTGTGGGGCGAGATGGCGGTGAGCAGGTGGTAGGCGTGCAGGTTGAGGATCAGCTGTGCGTCGCGCTCTGCGTCGAGCTCGATGCGGAAGTGCCCCCACAGTCGCCGCCACGCCGCCTCGTGGGCTTCGAGAAGCTTGGCGAAGCCGCCGTGTGCGCTCGAGAGCTCCGCGAGGGCACCGTCTTCCGGTGAGGCGACGGCGACGTCGCGAGAGGTGGCGATCGCGACGGTCTTGTCGACGACGACTGGGCTCTGGTCGGCCAGCTCGATCCTGAGGTCGTGGCCGTGCCGTCCGTCGCCGAGGTCGACGTGACCGCTGCACGTGGGGGTGGCACCGGCGACGGTCGTGCGGGCAGCGGTGGCGACGCGGATGTGGCTCTGGCTGGTCTCGGCCACGACCACAAGGCTGTCGGGAGCGGCGTCCCAGGCGTCGATGCCGGTGAGGTGGCGGTTTGCGAGGGCCGCGTACTCGGCCACGTTGGAGTTCGTGATCCCGGCGTCGATCCCGGAGCGGACGGTGACCACCCCGTCCCACCCGTCGGCGACGAGAACCGTCTCCAGCGAGGCGACGTGCGGGCGGTCCATCGAGGCCAGGCGCCGCTGGGTGAGGCGCAGCCGCCGACCGTCGCCGTCCGTGAGCATCGCCGTACGGGTGAGCACAGCGCGACGGAGGTCGAGCTCGCGCCGTTCGTCGCTGATCTGCAGGCCGCCCTCTGACCACCAGCGACCCTCGTCGATGCGCAGGTCCAGCAGCAGCCAGTTCGGGGCGTTGACGAGGTGCTCGTCCTCTACCTCGCGGCCCTCGACCATGGTCGTGAGGCGGTTGTAGATCCCCGCCAGGTAGGTCCCGGGATAGTGGACGGAGTCGGCGCGCCGTTCGGGAGCTGCGCCGCGGGTGCCCAGGTAGCCGTTGCCGACTGTGGTGAGCGCCTCGCGGTGACCTTCGTGCGCCGGGTCGAACCCGGCATAGGCCAGGACCCACGGGTCAGTGCGCAGCAGGCCGAGGTCGAGAAGGGCGACATCGTCCACCACGACATCGGCGCCCGCTGCTTCGAGCGCGGCGCGCTGGTCCGCTCTGTTCACACCGACCACGAGCCCAAACTCTCCGGCGCGCGCCGCGGCCACCCCTGACACGGCGTCTTCGACCACCGCGACCCGGGCCGGGTCGACGGCCAGGCGCCGGGCGGCCTCCAGGAACATCGCCGGGTCGGGCTTGCCGGGCAGGGCGAGATCGACGGCGAGGGTGCCGTCGACGACCACGTCGAAGAGGTCGGCGATCTCGGCGGCGGCGAGCAGCTTGTCCGCGTTGCGGCTGGCGGTCACAAGACCGACCGGGACACCACCGATGCGGATGCGCCGAATGAGATCGGTAGTGCCGGCGAACACCCGGACTCCGTGCTCGGTGAGCTGTTGTAGGTACAGATCGTTCTTGCGGGCGGCGAGCCCGTGCACGGTCCACGCGTCGGGAGGGTCGCCTTCCTGGCCGAGCGGGATGTCGACGCCCCGGGCCCCGAGGAAGGTAGCGACGCCGTCCTCCCGCGAGCGGCCGTCGACGTAGCGGCGGTAGTCGTCGCCGGGGTCGAACGGCGTAGGCGCGGCGAGGCCCGCTCGGGGGTCGTGCAAGGCCTCGTCGAACAGCTCGGCCCACGCGGTGGCGTGCACCGATGCTGTGTCGGTGACGACACCGTCCATGTCGAAGATGACGGCGTCGTACGGGGGCGCCGCCCCGGTCGGCGCCAACAGAGGGTCGTCGTGAGACGACTGGTGCAGTCGATGCCCCTCATCAGGGCCGGCCGTGACCACCGGTGCGACCGGCCTAGACGGGCTCGTCGAGGGGCTCGTTGTCGCCTCGCAGCTCGGGCCCAGGGACGCCGGTCCACTGCCAGTCGCGGATCTCGGGCACGTCCTCGCCGTGAGTGCGGATGTACTGCGTGTGCTCGATGAGCTTGTTCTTGAGGGCCTCGCGGGCGTGTGCGGCGACGCCGTGCAGGCGGGGCACGAGGTCGAGTGCGGCTATGGCGAGGTTGAACCGGTCGATCCGGTTGAGGACGCACATGTCGAACGGCGTGGTCGTGGTGCCTTCCTCGACGTAGCCACGCACGTGGAGGTTGTGGTGGTTCGTGCGCCGGTAGGTGAGCCGGTGGATCAGCCACGGGTAGCCGTGGTAGGCGAACAGGACCGGGCGGTCGGTCGTGAACAGGGCGTCGAAGTCACGGTCGGACAGACCGTGGGGGTGCTCCTTGTCGTCTTGGAGCCGCATCAGGTCGACGACGTTGACGACCCGGATCCGCAGGTCGGGGAACCAGCCGACCAGCAGCTCGACCGCAGCCAGGGTCTCCATGGTGGGCACGTCACCGGCGCAGCCGAGGACGATGTCAGGCTCGCCGTCGGCGTCGGTGCTCGCCCACTCCCAGATCCCGATGCCCTTGGTGCAGTGCACGATGGCGGCGTCGATGTCGAGGTACTGGAGCTGGGGCTGCTTGCCGGCGACGATCACGTTCACGTACTGCCGGGTGCGCAGGCAGTGGTCCGCCACCGAGAGCAAGGTGTTGGCATCCGGTGGCAGGTAGACCCGGATGACCTCGGCCTTCTTGTTCACGACGTGGTCGATGAAGCCGGGGTCCTGGTGGGAGAAGCCGTTGTGGTCCTGGCGCCACACGTGCGAGGTCAGCAGGTAGTTGAGCGAGGGGATGGGGCGCCGCCACTCGATGTCGTTGGTGACCTTGAGCCACTTGGCGTGCTGGTTGAACATCGAGTCGACGATGTGGATGAACGCCTCGTAGCAGGAGAAGAGCCCGTGACGGCCGGTGAGCAGGTAGCCCTCGAGCCAGCCCTGGCAGAGGTGTTCGGAGAGGACCTCCATCACCCGCCCGTCGGGCGCGAGGCCGTCGTCGCTGTCGAGCGTGCCGGCGTTCCAGGTGCGGTCGGTCACCTCGAGCACCGCGTTCAGGCGGTTGGAGTTGTTCTCGTCGGGGGCGAAGACCCGGAACGTCGACATGTTCTCCGCCATGACGTCGCGCAGGAACGTTCCGAGGACTCGGGTGGACTCGACTGCACCCGTGCCAGGAGCATCGACGGGGACCGCGTAGTCACGGAAGTCGGGCATTCCCAGGTCGCGCAGGATCCGGCCGCCGTTGGCGTGCGGGTTGGCGCTCATCCGTCGCTCACCCCCGGGGTGGAGGTCTCTGATCGCTGGCACCGGCGCGCCGTCGTCGTCGAAGAGCTCCTCTGGTCGGTAGCTGCGCAGCCAGCGCTCCAGCACCGCCCGGTGGTCGTCGTCGCCGCGAGCGTCGGCGAAGGGAACCTGGTGCGACCGCCACGACCCTTCGACCGGGCGGCCGTCGACCTCGGCGGGGCCGGTCCACCCCTTCGGTGAGCGCAGCACCAGCATGGGCCAGCGCGGTCGCCCGTCGAGCTCGCCGCTGCGGGCTCGTTGCTGGATGTCGGCGATGTCGTCGAGGCAGCGGTCCAGTGCCGCGGCGAACGCCTGGTGCATCTTGTCCGGGTCTTCGCCCTCGACGATGTGCGGTGTGTGGCCGAACCCCCGCAGCAGGCCGTCGAGCTCGTCGCTGTCGATGCGGGCGAGCACGGTCGGGCTGGCGATCTTGTACCCGTTGAGGTGAAGGATCGGCAGCACCGCCCCGTCGCGGCGGGGATCGACGAACTTGGTGGAGTGCCAGCTGGCCGCCAGCGGCCCCGTCTCGGCTTCCCCGTCGCCGACCACCGCGGCGACGATCAAGTCCGGGTTGTCGAACGCCGCCCCGTAGGCGTGGGCCAACGAGTAGCCAAGCTCGCCGCCCTCATGGATCGACCCTGGTGTCTCGGGCGCCACGTGGCTCGGGATGCCGCCCGGAAAGGAGAACTGGGTGAACAGCCGCCCTATCCCCGCCTCGTCCTGGGAGACGTCCGCGTAGACCTCGCTGTAGGTGCCCTCCAGCCATGCCGCCGCCACCGGGCCGGGCCCGCCGTGCCCGGGACCCATCACGTACATCATGTCGAGATCCCGGGCGGCGATGGCCCGATTCAGATGCGCGTAGATGAAGTTCAGACCGGGCGTGGTGCCCCAATGGCCCAGCAGCCGGGGCTTCACGTGCTCCGGCAGGAGCGGCTCGCGCAGCAGCGGGTTGTCCATGAGGTAGATCTGCCCCACCGACAAGTAGTTGGCCGCTCGCCACCAAGCATCGAGGCGGGCCAGCTCCTCGTCGCCCAAGCGAGGTTCCGTCGCTTTCACAGCCAGGTCGTCGCTGCTCATCTGTCGTACCTCACTGGGTCGAGACGCCGGGTCCGTCGTCGGTGACCGGCTTGATCGTGGGTGTTGGAAGGTGTCGATGACGCCTTGCGCTGGGGTCGGTCGTGGCTATCGACGCCGCTGGGCCGTGGTCCGCGGCAGGGTTCGCCGTCACGACCAGGTCCTCGGCTCGGCGAGCCCCAGAGCAGCGAGCTGCGCGTCGTGGCCTCGTGTGACGAGGTCCACAACCGCGTCGGTGTCGTCGGTGACGTGAAGGAGCTCGATATCGGTCGGAGAGATCCGACCCTCGTCTCGCAGATGGCCGCGCAACCAGTCGACCAGCCCGGACCAATAGTCGGACCCGACGAGCACGACGGGGAAGTTGGAGATCTTCTCGGTCTGGATGAGGGTCAACGCTTCGAACAGCTCGTCGAGGGTCCCGAACCCACCGGGTAGCGCGACGAACGCCGCCGCGTAGCGGACGAACATGACCTTGCGGGCGAAGAAGTAGCTGAAGTGGACCGGGCGGTCCACGTAGTCGTTGGTGCCCTGCTCATGGGGCAGCTCGATGGTGAGACCGATCGACAACGCCCCCGCGTCACAAGCCCCCCGGTTGGCGGCCTCCATCACGCCGGGCCCACCGCCGGTGATCACCGCGAAGCCGGCGCGGCCCAGGGCTTCGGCGACAGCGCGAGCAGCGGCATACTCCGCTGTGCCGGAGCCGGCCCGTGCCGAGCCGAAGATCGACACCGCCTTCGTCACCCCACGGAGGTCCGCGAAGCCCGTTGCCAGCTCGGCCGACATGCGTGCGACCCGATCCGGGTCCTTGTGAGCCAGCTCGGGGTGCCCGCAGGAGCACAGAAGATCTTCGTCGGCCGTGCGCGGGCGCCAGACCGTTCTGGCGGCCTCCACGTCAGTGTCGCCTCGTGAGCTCACCGCGTCCGGACCTTGTCGACGGGTTGGTGACGGCGGTGACGCTGAGTCATCACCGCGATGCACACGCCAGCAGCGACCAGTCCCAGGGTCAGGGCGGTCGCCCAGCCCAGTGCGACTCCGACCACCGACGTGAGGACCACGATGAGGAGCATCGGACCGACGCAGCAGACCGCGAGGGCCAAGAGGAGCGCTCGGTCTGGGTCCGCAGAGTGACCGTCGTGGCTCTTCACCTAGTGACTCCCTTCATGCACGACCGCCGGCGGCAGGTCGTCGGTGGGATGGTCTTCGAGTGCGGGTGGGCGCAGCTCCACCCTCCGCAGCAGCTGAGCGTTGAGCGCCACCACGATGGTCGACGCGCTCATCAGCACTGCGGCAAGCGCCGGTGGCATGTTGACCCCCGCCCAGCTGAGCGCTCCTGCAGCGATGGGGATGGCCAGCACGTTGTAGCCCGCGGCCCACCACAGGTTCTGGAGGCTCTTGCGGTACGCAGCCTTCGAGAGCCGGACGATGCCGACCACCGCTCGCGGGTCCGAGCTGGCGAGGATGAGGCCGGCGGACTCGATCGCCACGTCGGTGCCGGCACCGATGGCGATGCCGACGTCGGCACGGGCGAGAGCCGGGGCGTCGTTCACGCCATCGCCGACCATGGCCACCTTCAGCCCTCGGGCTTGCAGCTCGGCGACCTTGGCATCCTTGTCCTCGGGGAGGACCTCGGCCATCACCTCGTCGACACCAAGGTCGCGACCGACCGCGTCAGCGACCTGACGGGCGTCACCGGTGATCAGCACCACCTTGCGCCCCATCGCCTGCACCTGTCGCACCGCTTCACGGGCCTCAGGTCGGACCTCGTCCTCGACGGCGATGCCGCCGATGATGGCGTCGCCTCGCGTCAGGTACAGGACCGACGAGCCCCGATCCCTCCAACCCTGCGCCCACTCGGTGAGCTCCTCGGGCTCGGAGAGCCCGCGCTCGCGGACCATGTTGGGCCCACCGACCGCGTGGGACTCGCCCTCGACGGTGGCTTCGACCCCACGTCC
The DNA here is from genome assembly GCA_036570385.1 of Acidimicrobiales bacterium. GTDB lineage: Bacteria > Actinomycetota > Acidimicrobiia > Acidimicrobiales > VFJN01 > VFJN01. The sequence continues at coordinate 20,510 of DATCYI010000545.1, forward strand.
CGTGATGGACCGGAACTCGGTAGCCGCGGCCACGTCGCCCCGTTCCTTCGCCGCGGCCACGATGGCGCGGGCCAAGGGGTGCTCGCTGTCGGACTCCACGCCCGCGGCGAGCCGCAGCACCTCGTCCTCACTGATGCCCGCGCCGGCCGCACCTACCACGACGTGCTCGCCCTTGGTCAGGGTGCCGGTCTTGTCGAACAGGAAGGCGTCAACTTTACGGCTCTGCTCGAGCGCGAGGCGGTCCTTGACCAAGATGCCGTTGCGAGCGGCCAGCGACGACGAGATCGACGTTGTCAACGGAATGGCGAGACCGAGCGCATGGGGGCACGAGATGATGAGCACCGTGACCACCCGGGTGACGGCCTCGTCCCCTTGACCGGCGAGGGACCACACGACGGCGGTGATCGCCGCAGCACCTGTCGCCACGTAGAACAGCAGCGCGGCGGCCCGGTCAGCGAGGACCTGGGCACGGGACTGCGACGCCTGGGCTTCAGCGACCAGCCGCTGGATCCCCGCGAGGGTCGTCTCCTCTCCCACCGCGTCGACCCGCACCCTGATGGCCGAGTCCGTCGACACCGTGCCGGCCACCACCCGATCACCGACCTCCTTGACGACCGGCTTCGACTCCCCGGTGATCATCGACTCGTTCAGCTCCGCAGACCCGTCGACGATCTCCCCGTCCGCGGGAACCCGGGCGCCGGAACGGACCAGCACCACGTCCCCCTTCTGCAGGCTGTCGATCGTGACGGCTTCGATCGCGCCGTCCGGTCCGACTCGTTCCGCATCGTCGGGCAGCAGCTCGGCCAGCGCGGCCACGGCGTCCTGGGCCTGGCCGAGCGCCTTCATCTCCTGCCAGTGCCCGAGGAGCATGATCGTCACCAGCGCGACCAGCTCCCACCAGAAGTCCAGGTCGAACCAGTCGAGCGACGTCGCCATCGACGCCACATAGGCGACCGTGATCGCCATCGCGATCAGCAGCATCATCCCGGGCTGGCGCTCCTGGAACTCGCGCCACGCCCCCTCGAAGAACGGCCAACCGCCCCAGAAGAAGATCACCGACCCCAGCACCGGGCCCACCCACTCGATGCCATAGAAGTCGATCTCGTAGCCGAACCAGTCCATGACCATCTGACTGGTAGCCACCACCGGGATCGTCAGGAGAAGGCTCCACCAGAACCGGCGCTCGAACTGCGCAGTGTCGTGTCCGGCGTGCTTCCCGCCGTGCGCCCGGTGCCCGTGATCGCCATGGCTGGCGTGCGCACCTGCGCCGCCGTGAGCCTCACCGCCATCATGGCCGTCCGGATCGCCCCCGTGATGGCCGCGGGCCGCCTGGTGCCCGACCCCCAGGGAGTCGGTGTTCACCTGCGGGTGGTGGCTGTGACCTGGTTCTGATCCCATGTGTCCTCCAGGGTTCTGGGCTCCATCGTGGCCCATCGCCCGTCTCGGCGCCTCCTACGCTGATCGGAGCGGACGGTCGGTCGCCATGGGAGTCGGTCCTTGGCCGCGCCAGACTGCCGCTGACCGCTGACCGCTGATGTCCAAGGTAGCTCCAATTGCTACATGCCGTCGCAGGTGGCTCGCTCGACGCCTAGGTCGGCTGGCTCCCCACCTCGCCGCCGGAGGTCCACGGGCCCGCTACGCCAGCTACCGCTCCCGGGCGAGCATGCGGTCGATGTCGGCTTGGTGCCCCTCGAGTGCGCGGACGAACGCCGGGTTCTGCGAATGGCTGAGCTGGTCATCCTGAACCTGGCCGGTGAACATCGGGCCCGCAGCGTTCGGAGCGGCCATTCGCTGCGTCATCAGCGCGTCCTGTTGCAGGGTGTCGTGGTCGTCCGCGGACGTGGACTGTTGGGCGGCGGACGCTGTGGTCGCTGGCTTCGGCGGTGCGGATGGCATAGGTCGAGCGGTGCCGGGCTCCGAGGAGCCCGACACCGCTGCGGGCGGCTCTTGGGCGGGCGTGGAGGCGCCATCATCCAAGGCCGTAGAGACGCCGAGCACCAGGCTCGTCCACGCTGCGAGCAAGACCACCACTCGTTTGAGCACACGCATCTCGCTCATCTCGACCTCCCGTCGACTCTCTACCTCGACCGTCGCACGTCTCCGTCTGCAGGACATCGAGGGGAAGTACGGAACGTGGCGGTGGAGGACCCGTAGAGCGCAGCGCGGTTCAGCGAACCGGATTACCCCGACCTGCCGGCCGATGCGTACCGGCCGGGGTGCAGCGCAGATGGGCGGCGCGGTCCCGTGCCTTCGATCCGGTCGTGCCGCCGAGGTTGCAGGCCAGCTCGACGTTCTCCCACGCCGATAGGGCTGACAGGACGTTGAAGTCCTGGAACACGAACCCGAGGTGGCGGGACCGCAACGTGGGGAGCTCGCGTTCGGGGGCGGTGGCCAGGTCGATGCCGTCGACCACCGAACCGCTCGTCGGGCGCAGCATCGCGCCCAGCATCAGCAGAAGCGTGGTCTTCCCGCTGCCGGACGGACCCATGATCCCTCTGTGTCCGTGAAGCGTGAGACACCTTCCATCCCCTGATCCGTGCTCGAGGGCGATGAAGGTGAAGATCGATGACCAACACAACCAACCGTGCTGTCGCCGAGAATGGTGACCTGCGCAACAAGAAGGATCCCGAGG
>DATCYI010000546.1:0-1650 GCA_036570385.1 Acidimicrobiales bacterium
CGCGCCGCGCTGCACGGCCTTGCGAGCCTTGTGGACCTTGCGCCCCCGGCCACGACCGCGCTTGCCGGCGATCTTCGCCTCGTGCAGCGCTACCAGCTCCGCCTGCTTGGCGCGCCGCTCCGCGTCGGCGACCCGACGATCAGCGGCCGCCCGAGCTGCTTGCACGACAGCCAGCTCCTCCTGCGCCGCCTGCTGCCCCTGCTCGGCACGGTGCAGCAGCTCCTTCTTCGACCTGAAAGGCACGATCCCCAGCGTGGAGATGGACAAGGTCTTGCGGATGATGCCCAACGGGGCCTCCTTGCGTCGACGACCGTCCATCCTTACCCCACCAGCGCTTCTGCGCACCCCGCTTGAGTCCATACTCTGATCTGCGTGACCGAACCCCGCTCCTATCGTCAGCACCGCTTCCAGGCGCCACCCGGTGCCACCGAGCTGCTGCTCGTGCGCCACGGCGAGTCGCAGGCCGCGGTCGAGGGCCAGCCGTTCGCTCTCGTCGGAGGTCACGGCGATCCGCCGCTGTCGCCCGAGGGACAGGAGCAGGCGGCCAAGGTGTGCGCCAGGCTCGGCACCGAGCAGGTCGACGCCATCTACGTCTCGACGCTGCGCCGCACCGCCGAGACCGCGGCCGCGCTCGCCGCGGCGCTCGGTGTGACGCCGGTGGTCGACCCCGACCTGCGCGAGGTCCACCTGGGTGAGTGGGAGGGCGGGCTGTTCCGTCAGAAGATCGCGGAGGGCGACCCGATCGCCGTGCGCATGTACACCGAGGAGCGCTGGGACGTGATCCCCGGCGCCGAGCCGTCAGACGCCTTCGCAGCGCGCGCCCGGGCAGCGGTCGAGCGCATCGCGGCGACGCATCCCGACCAGCGGGTCGCCGTGTTCGCCCACGGCGGGATCATCGGGCAGATCCTCTCGATGGCGACGGCCTCGCGACCCTTCGCGTTCAGCGGCGCCGACAACGCCTCGATCTCGCACATCGTCGTGGCCAACGACCGCTGGATCGTGCGCCGCTTCAACGACACCACCCACCTCGACCCGGCGCTCACCGCCCGCCCCACCCCGCTAACCTGACCTAGCGGACGGACGGGCTCAGGGCACGAGCTCCGACTCGGGGTCACCGCCCGCGAGCTGGGTGCGGTACAGCTCGGCGTAGCGACCGTCCGCGGCCAGCAGCGAGTCATGCGAGCCCTGCTCCACGATCCGACCGTCCTCGATCACGAGGATGACGTCGGCGGCGCGGATCGTGGAGAGGCGGTGCGCGATCACCAGCGACGTGCGACCGGCCAGCGCCGCGGCAAGCGCCTCCTGCACGGCCGCCTCGGAGGTGGTGTCGAGGTGAGCGGTGGCCTCGTCGAGGATGACCACCCGAGGTCGGGCCAGGAGCAGCCGTGCGATCGTGAGCCGCTGGCGCTCGCCACCGGAGAGCCGGTAGCCGCGCTCTCCCACCACAGTGTCGAGCCCGTCGGGCAGCGACGCCACCAGGCCGTCGAGGCGGGCGCTGCGCAGCGCGGCCCAGATCTCCTCGTCGGTGGCGTCGGGCCGCACGAAGCGCAGGTTGGCGCCGATGGTGTCGTGGAAGAGGTGGCCGTCCTGGGTGACGACGCCGACCGTGGCGCGGAGGTCGTCGAAGGACAGGTCGCGCACGTCGACCCC
>DATCYI010000547.1:0-11439 GCA_036570385.1 Acidimicrobiales bacterium
AGGGCCAGGGGGGCCAGCCGGTGCAGGTGCCACCCGAGGCGGGCCTCGATCCCCGGGGCGACCATCGCCCGGTTGCGCCGGATGGCGTGCATGACGGCGTCGGCGACCGCCGCCGGGGGGTGCCCGAAGCCGAATCCCCGCTCGGCCAGCTCCATGGTCTCCGGTGACCACATGCGGCCGACGAAGCGACCGCGGCTGAGGATGGGCGTGTTGACGAAGCCAGGGCAGACGGCCGACACCCCGACGCCGCAGGTGCGCCAGTCGGCGCGCAGGGACCGGGAGAACATGAGCACCGCCGCCTTGGTGGTGCAGTAGGCGATCTCGGTGGAGCGGGGCAGGTAGGCCAGCCCCGAGGCGACGTTCACCACGTGACCCCGGCCGCGCTCGGCCATCGGCGCCCCGAACAGGCGACATCCGTGGACGACGCCATCCAGGTTGATGGAGCGGATCCACTCCCAGTCGTCGAGCGACATGTCGGCCAGGCGGCCGCTCATCCCGACACCGGCGTTGTTGACGACGACGTCGAGCACCCCGTGATCGTCGTGGACGCGCTCGGCCAGCGCTTCCATGGCCTGGCGATCGGCGACATCGCAGACGTGGGCCCGGGCGGTGACGCCGTGGTCCTCGCAGGCCACCGCCGTGGTCTTGGCCGCCAGCTCGTCGATGTCGACGCAGACCACGTCGGCTCCGGCGTCGGCGAGCGCGAGCGCCGTGGCCCGACCGATGCCGCTGCCGGCGCCGGTGACCAGCGCCGTACCGCCCTGCAGCCGCAGACGCCGGCTCACGGAACCGGCTGGTGGATGTCTCGACCCGTCATCCGGCCGCCACCATGCCAGCGGCGTCGGTGCCCTCCTCGGCGGCCGTGTCCTCGGTGTCGTGGCGGATCGATGCGCCGTCCACGATCATCGGCGAGCTCCCCCACGGCCGTAACCGACAGCCGAGGATGGACGTCGAGCGTGCCGTCGGCGCCGAACGACTCCTCGGAGGACGTGCAGCGAATCCGAATCGGTCGGCTCGTCTGCGGTCGTGGACATGACGCTCCCGGTGGCATCGGCGCTCCTGGCGGCAGGGTTACGGCGAAACGATACAACGAGATCGTTTCAGCGCCACATTCGTCTCGGCCACCTGGTCTCCTGCTCGATCCACGGCCGCCGCTGTAGCGGTCTGACGCTGAGGCGGCCGCGCCGGCCAGCTGCGAGACGATTCCCGGTGCGTGTCGCGCGCCACTACTGTCACGCCGGACATCGAGGGGACAGGAGCGTGCACATGGACTTCGACCTGCCGGACGACGAGCACCCGGACCGCAAGTCGGTGCGGCACTGGCTGGCCGAGCACCCCCAGCCGAGCGGGCGCCAGCTGGCCGAGGCCGGCTACGTCGCGCCGCACTGGCCGGCGCCGTGGGGGTTGGACGCCGATCCCATCCAGCAACTGGTGATCGACGACGAGCTCAAGCGCGCCGGCGTGCACCGACCGATGAACCCGATCGGCATCGGCTGGGCCGGCCCGACCATCCTGCACGCCGGCACCCAGGAGCAGAAGGACCGCTACCTCATGCCGCTCCTCGCCGGCGAGCAGGTGTGGTGCCAGCTGTTCTCCGAGCCCCAGGCCGGCTCCGACCTGGCCAACCTCGGGACCCGGGCGGTCCGCGACGGTGACGAGTACGTGGTGAACGGCCAGAAGATCTGGACCTCCCTGGCCCAGTTCTCCACCTACGGCATCCTCATTGCCCGCACCGACCCGGACCAGCCCAAGCACCAGGGCGTGTCGTACTTCATCTGCCCGATGGACACCCCGGGCATCGAGATACGACCCATCATCGAGATGACCGGCGGGCACACGTTCAACGAGGTCTTCCTCACCGATGTCCGCATCCCGGCCGAGAACCTGGTGGGCGAGGAGAACAGGGGCTGGTCGCTGGCCAAGGTGACCCTGGGCAACGAGCGGGTCTCGCTGTCCTCGGGTGGCGCGCTGTGGGGGCACGGCCCCAACGCCGATGACCTCCTCGACGTGGTCCGGGCCCACGGCCCGGTCGAGGACCCGCTGCTGCGCCAGCGCCTGGCCCGGCTGCACATCGAGTCCGAGCTGCTCCGCCTGATCCGCCTGCGAACGGTCACGGCCGCCATCAAGGGCGAGCCGCCGGGGCCGGAGGCGTCGATCCGCAAGGTGATGGCCGACGAGCACGGCCAGCACATCATGGAGCTGGCCAAGGACCTGGCGGGCACGGCCGGCGTGCGCGACGACGTGGGGCCCTTCGGCGGCGACGCCGACCTGTGGGCCCATGGGTTCCTCTTCGCTCCCGCCCTCACCGTCGGCGGCGGCACCGGCGTGGTGCAACGCAACATCATCGGCGAGCGCGTCCTCGGCCTCCCCCACGACGTCGACGTCGAGCAGGGCCTGTCCTGGGCCGAGGCACGACGGCGATGAGTGGGCCGGACCACGACGTCGTCATCGTCGGCGCCGGCTTCGCCGGGCTGTACCAGCTCCACCACCTCCGCCGCCTGGGCCTGCGCGTCACCCTGATCGAGGCCGGCGCCGGTCTCGGCGGCATCTGGCACTGGAACTGCTACCCCGGGGCCCGGGTGGACTCCCACATCCCGTTGTACGAGTACTCCGACCCCGACCTCTGGCAGGACTGGTACTGGGACGAGCGCTTCCCCGACTGGCAGGCGCTGCGCCGGTACTTCGACCACGTCGACAACGTGTGGGGGCTGCGTGACGACATCCGCTTCCAGACCCGGATCACCGCCGGCGCCTGGGACGAGGCGTTGCGCTGCTGGGAGCTGCACACCGACGGCGGCGACTCGCTGATCACCCGCTTCGTGGTGCTGTGCACCGGCTTCGCGGCCAAGGCCTACATCCCCGACATCCCCGGCCTGCCCGACTTCGCCGGCGAGTGGTCCCACACCGCCCACTGGCCCCAGGAGGGCGTCGACCTCACCGGCCGGAATGTGGCCGTCATCGGGACCGGGGCCAGCGGCGTGCAGGTGGTCCAGGAGGCCGCCCGAGTCGCCGAGCACGTCACCGTGTTCCAGCGCACCCCCATCCTCGCCCTGGCCATGCAGCAGTGCCGCCTCACTCGCGAGGGCCAGGACGCGGCCAAGGCCAGCTACCCGGAGATCTTCGAGCGGCGCACCCAGACCAACAGCGGCTTCGCCTACCCCGAGCGCGGGGTCAACACCTTCGACGTGTCCGAGGCCGAGCGCCTCGAGACCTACGAGACGCTGTGGCAGGAGGGCGGGTTCGCGTTCTGGGCCGGCGGCTACGCCGACCTGCTGCTCGACGAGGTCGCCAACCGGACCGCCTACGACTTCTGGCGTTCCAAGGTCCACGAGCGGGTGCGCGATCCCGCCGTGGCCGAGATCCTCGCCCCGGCCGAGCCGCCCCACCCCTTCGGCGTGAAGCGGCCCTCGCTCGAGCAGTGGTACTACGACGCGTTCAACCAGGACAACGTCGACCTCGTCGACCTGCGGGCCACGCCGATCGAGGCGATCACCCCCGATGGGGTGCGGACCACCGAGGGCGACCACCCCTGCGACCTGCTGGTCCTGGCCACCGGCTTCGACGCCGTCACCGGCGGCCTGGTCAGCATCGACCTGCGCGGCCGCGACGGTGAGAGCCTGCGCGACCACTGGGCCGGCGGGGTGCGCACCCACCTGGGTCTGGCCAGCCACGGCTTCCCCAACCTGGTCTACCTGTACGGACCCCAGAGCCCGTCGGGGTTCTGCAACGGGCCGACGTGCGCCGAGGTGCAGGGCGACTGGGTGGTCGAGCTGCTCGCCCACCTGAGCGACACCGGCACCACCCGCATCGAGGCCACCGCCGAGGCCGAGGAGGAGTGGCGTTCCATGGTCCACGGCATCGCCGAGATGACCCTGTTCCCGCGGGCCGACTCGTGGTACATGGGGGCCAACATCCCGGGCAAGCCCCGGGAGATGCTCAACTGGCCCGGCGGCCTGCAGCTGTACCTGGCGTCGTGCCGGGACGCGGCCGCGGCCGGTTACCGGGGCTTCGAGCTCGACGGGACGGACTGAGGGCGAGGGGGCCGTGCCGACGATCTACGTCGGCGGGCGGCAAGGTCCGGCGACATGCCGACAGACGAGCCGGCCAGGCAGGCCTACAGGTTCAGAGAGAGAGCTGGGGGTTGCGGCCCTCGAGGACGGCGTCGGCCCGGCTCCGGACCACCGACATCATGTCGGGGTGGGTGAAGACGTAGAAGGTGCCGTCGCCCACGGCGTCGGCGACCAGGGCGGCGACGTCGGCCGGGGCCATGCCGTTGGCGAGGACCTGGCGCAGCATCTCGGCCGGCATGCCGCCCTCCCCGCCCAGGGCGCCGGGAGCGGGGGCCCCGGGACGGTTGCGCTCCGAGGCGTGGATGTTGGTGTTCACCCACCCCGGGCACAGAACCGACACGCCGACCGACGAGCCGGTCATCTGGAGCTCGTGGAACAGTGCCTCGCTGATGGCCACGACCGCGAACTTGGATGCGCCGTAGGGCGCCATGAAGGGGGCGGACACGTGCCCGGCCAGGGACGCGGTGTTCACGACGTGGGCCGGCTCACCGTGGGCGAGCATCCCGGGAATGAAGGCGCGCAGGCCGTGGATCACGCCCCACAGGTTGACGCCGAGGACCCACTCCCAGTCCTGGGTGGTCAGCTCCCAGGTCAATCCGCCGGCACCGACACCGGCGTTGTTGCACAGCAGGTGGACCGGCCCGAAGGTGTCGACCGCCTCGGCGGCCAGGGCGTCGACCGCGTCGCCATCGGAGACGTCCGTGACGACGGCGTGGACCCGCGCCCCACGCTCCTCCAGCGTGGCCGCCGCCTTCTCCAGAGCGGGAGCCTCGACGTCGGCCAGCACGACACGGGCGCCGTCGGCGGCGAACCGTGCGGCCATGGCGAAGCCGATGCCGCTGGCCGCGCCGGTCACCACGGCGGTGCGATCGGAGAGCTGGGGCAGGGTCAAGCGCCGGCCCCCGCTGCTTCGAGGTCGTGGAACTCGGCCAGCAGGTCGGCGCCGCCGGGGCGCGACGCCAGAGCGAGCTCGAGCTCGGCGACGGTGGCCGCCCGGTTCTGCTCCTCCAGTAGCCCGAGCGACTCGGCCAGGGACGAATCCCACAGGGGCCCGATGATGTCGGTGCCCGGGTAGCGCTTCCCGGACTCGCCCACGAACGTGCGGTCGCGCATCTCGGTGAGCGCGGTGCGCAGGTACTCCACGTGGGGGGTCTCGTCGGCGCGGATGTAGGAGACGAGGCGGGCGGCCTCGCCCTCACCGGCCACCAGATCGGGATCGGACAGCAGCTCCTCGGCCCAGGCGAACACGTGGAACGCCTTGATCTCGACGAAGAGCACGCGCAGCATGGTGGAGATCAGCAGCTCGAGGCCCACGTCGAGGTCCTCGAAGCTGCGCTTGCCGAGGAAGCGCTGCCGGGCGCCGTCGGGATCGGGGCCGGCGCCGAAGGAGATCCCCATGCGCCGCAGCATCAGCTCGGTCTCGTCCTGGGTGACAGGGTTCTCGAAGGCGATGTCGCGCACGGCGTACCACATGCGGTCGTGGCCGGCTTCGTCGCCGTGGCCGGCTTCGTCCCGGGCGTGGGCCTCGACCAAGCCCTTCGAGAGGTGGTCCAGCGCCGTGCCACGGATGTCGTCGTCGAAGAACCGCTGCATGTCCGGCGGGGCGAGGAACCGGATCATCGCGCCGAAGCCCTCGACCGTGCCGATCCGGGTCAGGTTGGCGATGATCGGCTCCCGCACCCCGTGGCGCAGCAGGAACGTGGCCTGCTCGACGCTCGGGTAGTTGCCCGGCCAGGTCTCGACCGGGGCATGGAGGATCTCGGTGCCGAAGTCCGTGCGGTGCTGGTCCTGCCAGGCGGCCAGCGCCGGCCGGCGGAACCTGGTGCGCGGCGAGACGTAGCTGCCGTCGTGGAGGAACCCACCGTGGCAGCGCACGCCGCCAGCCAGGAGCGGCTCCTCGATGTCGTCGGTGGCCAGGAGCTCCTCGGAGCTGAACTCGAGCGTGTGCGCCATGGGGTCCTCCAGGGGAACGGCAGGTCAGCGGGCGAAGCGCGTCCCGATGCGGGCGCCGAGGCGAATGGCGTTCTGGTACAGCCCCGGGGGCAGCATGGCCATCAGCTTGAACAGCTGGGCGTCGGCGCCGATGAAGGCCCGGCGCTTGTCGGCCTGGACGGCATCGAGGATGACCTGGGCTGCCTTCTCCGGCGTCGTGCGGAACGCCCGCTCGGTCATCTCGACCACCTTGTCAGGGTCCTGGACCAGGTCGGACATGCCCAGCCCAGACATGGTGGCGTCGTCGAAGCGGCCGTTGCGGGCGATGTTGGTCTTGATGCCGCCCGGGTGGATGGTCGTGCACGAGACCTCGCCACCGTCGGCGTCGAGCTCGATCCGGAGGGCTTCGGTGAAGCCGCGCACTGCGAACTTCGCCGCGTTGTACGCCGACTGCGACGGGATCCCCATCATCCCGAACACGCTGGAGATGTTGACGATGTGGCCCTCGCCCGCGTTGCGCAGGTGAGGCAGGAACGCCTTGGTCCCATGCACGACACCCCAGAAGTTGACGCCCATCAGCCACTCGAGGTCCTCGTACGACATCGTCTCCACGTTGGCGCCGAGGGCGACACCGGCGTTGTTGACGATCAGGTTGACCTTGCCGTGGTCGGCGGCCACCTTCTCGGCCCACTCCTCCACCGCCTGGCGGTCGGCCACGTCGACGCGCTGGGCGGACACGCGGGTGCCCGTGGCCTGGATGCGATCGGCGGTCTCGGCGAGGCCGGCCTCGTCCACGTCGCACAGGGCGACCTCGGCGCCGCGGCGAGCGAGCTCGGTGGCCAAGGCCCGGCCGATGCCGGACCCGGCTCCGGTGATGGCGCCGACGCGGCCCTGGAACGTATTCATCGTGTTTCCCCTCGTGTGCGGTGGGTGAGACGGTGAAACGAGAGTATCCGATTGTCACATCCAGAGCGAGCGGTCATGCATGGTGAGCCCGCCGCTCACCGACAGGGTCTGCCCGGTGATGAAGCCGGCGCCGTGGGAGGCGAGGAACACCACGGCCGGGGCCACGTGGTCGGGCTGGGCGAGGCGGCGCATGGGCACGGCCTTGGTCATCCCGGCGATCACCCGCTCCGCATCCGCGCTGGCCTCGGTGATGGCGTCGAGCAGCGGGGTGTCCGTCGGGCCGGGGCAGACGGTGTTGGCGCTGATGCCGTGGCGGGGCGAACTCACGAGCGATGGTCCTTGGTGACCGCGATGACTCCGCCCTTGGCTCCGGAGTACACCGACTCGAGCGACGAGCCGAACCCGCCGGCGTCGGAGGATGTTCACGATCCGTCCGAACGATCGCTCCACCATGGCGGGCAGCACGGCCCGGGTGACGCGCATGGGCCCGGCGAGGTTGATCTCGATCACCTTGGCCTGGAACGCCTCGTCGGTGTCGAGGAAGGGACGCAGCTCGTCCCAGCCGGCGCAGCTCACACAGATCTCGATCGGTCCGAGTGCCTCGGCCGCGCCGGTGACGGCCCCGGCGACCGACGCAGGATCGGTCACGTCGAGCTCGACGGCGCCACCGTCGATCTCGGCGGCCACGTGTCGGGCGCGCTCGAAGGCCAGGTCGGCCACGGCCACGCGGTGGCCGGCCTCGGCCAGCCTCCGGCAGATGGCCGCGCCGATGCCCCCGCCCCCGCCGGTCACCAGTGCGGTGCGGGCGGTCATCGAACGTGCCCGAGGTCGGGGTCGGTGCTCGGGCGTGCGGCTATCGGAAGTCGAGCCCATCGAAGCCCTTCCCTGTCCAGCGTCGAAGGTGCTCGAAGAACGCCATCGGCCCGCCCGGGTGGCCCTTGGCGATCTCGCTGGCGAAGCCGGCTCCGGGCTGGCCCTCGTTGTTGTAGTAGCCCGGCGTGCAATCTGCGGACCCGAGCGCCGAGCCCATCGCCGAGGTCGACCCGCCCGAGATCAGCTCCATCCAGGCCTGCTCGGCCGCCTCGGTCGCCTCCACGACGTCGTACCCGCCCTCGACCGCGTGGGCCACCACGGCGGCTACGGCCCGCGAGGTCTCGGTGAAGTTGTGGGGGACGTTGGAGACGAGGTTGGCGCCGTGGCCGAGCTGGGTGATGAACAGGTTCGGGAAGCTGTGCACGTGCACGCCGTGCAGGGTCCGCATGCCGTCGGCCCAGTACTGCGACAGGCGCCGGCCGCCGCGCCCGACCGGGTCGTAGCCGGCCCGCTCGGTGAACGGCGTGCCGACCTCGAAGCCGGAGGCGAACACGATGCAATCGACGGGGTACTCGACGCCGGCGACCACGACGCCGGTGGTGGTGATCCGCTCCACCCCCTGGCCGTCGGTGTCCACCAGGTGGAGGGTGGGCTCGTTGTAGGCCTGGAGGTACTCGTCGTGGAAGCAGGGCCGCTTGCACAGCTGGCGGTACCAGGCCTTCAGGTTCTCGGCCGTCTCCGGGTCCTGCACGACCTCGTCGCAGCGAGCCCGGATCTGCTCCATCTTCTCGAAGTCGGCGTCCTCGACCGCCTCCATGATGCGAGCCATGTCGACGGGACCCTCGAGCGACGCGATGCGGCCCAGGATGCGCCGGGCCAGATCGGTCCAGCCGTCCATGACCAGGTCCTCCTCGACCAGGCCCCCCGTCTGGTTCAACGTGAAGTTCTCCAACCAACGCTGCTGCCAGCCCGGCGTGGCGATGCTCTCGAACCAGTCCGGGTCGATGGGATGGTTGGCGCGCACGTCCACCGACGACGGCGTCCGCTGGAACACGAAGAGCTCGCCAGCTTCCCGGGCCAAGCGCGGCACGCACTGCACTGCCGTGGCACCCGTACCGATGACCGCCACCCTCTTGTCGGCCAGACCCGTCATCGGCGCACCCGTGGGATCACCACCGGTGTAGGCGTAGTCCCAGCGGCTCGTGTGGAAGGCGTGGCCCTCGAAGTCGTCGATCCCCGGCACGCCGGGCAGCTTGGGCACGTGGAGCGGGCCGGTCCCCATGGACAGGAAGCTCGCGGTGAACTCGTCGCCCCGATCGGTGCTCACGACCCACCGCGCCCGAACGTCGTCCCACTCCAGACCGGTGACCTCGGTGTGGAACAGGGCACCGTCGTTCAGGCCGAAGCGCTTGCCGATCCGCTGGCAGTGCTCGAGGATCTCGGGACCGTGTGCGTACTTCTCGGTGGGCATGTGCCCGGTCTCCTCGAGCAACGGCATGTACACCATCGAGGCGGTGTCGCACTGCGCGCCCGGATACCGGTTCCAGTACCAGGTGCCGCCGAAGTCGCCGCCCTTGTCGATGATCCGGACATCGGTGACACCGGCCTCGGCGAGACGGGCGCCGGTGAGCAGCCCGGCGAAGCCACCGCCGATGATGGCCACGGTCACGTCGTCGGTGACGGGGTCGCGGGGCTCCACCGGCAGGTACGGGTCCACGGCGTAGTGGGCGAAGCGCCCGCTCAGGCGCTGGTACTGGGCGTTCCCGTCCGGGCGGAGGCGTTTGTCCCGCTCTTGGAGGTACTTCGCCCTGATCGCGCCCTTGTCGATCTCGGATGCGGCGTCGGGTGACATGGCAGATCCTCCCCGCGCCCCGTCGGGGACGCCGTCGGTGCGATCGGTGGAGACCACGTCTCAGGCGGTCGTGACCGGGATGCTGGTGTAGCCCTGGAGCACGGTGTTGGCGGTGCGGACCGACGGTCCTCCCGGTGCCAGATCGATGCCTCGCTCGGCCAGGGCCTCGAGCACCACCCGGGTCTCGAGCCGGGCGAGCTGGGCACCGAGGCAGTAGTGGATGCCGTGTCCGAAGGCGACGTGCTCGCCGCCCGGCCGGCCGATGACGTAGCGGTCGGGATCCTCGAAGACCGCCTCGTCCCGGTTGGCGGCGGCGAACAGCACGCCGACGTTCGCCTCGGCCGGTATGTCGACGCCGCCCAGCACGCAGTCCTGGGTGGTGCGACGGAACAGCGCCTGCACCGGTCCGCAGAAGCGCAGCCCCTCCTCGACCGCGGCCGCGGCGAGCGAGGGATCGTCGCGCAGGCGACGCCACTGGTCGGGGTGGTCCCAGAAGGCGTGCTGCAGGTTGCCGAGCAGGTTGGTGGTCGTCTCGTTGCCGGCCACGAGCAGCAGGATGCAGAACAGCACGACCTCCATCGTGGACAGCTGCTCGCCGTCGGCGGTGGCGGCCGCGATTGCGCTGATCAGGTCGTCCTCCGGGTCCCGTCGGCGCTGCTCGGCCACGGTGAAGAAGAACGCCGACATCTCGGCCAGGTCAGCGCCGACCCCCGCGACGTCGATCTCCGCGGCCAGGGTGCCCACGAGGGCATCGGACCAACGGCGGAAGTCGGCCATCATCGAGGACGGGACGCCGAGGATCTCAGCGATCAGGGTGACCGGCAGGGGGACGGCCAGCTCCTTGGTGAGGTCGGCCGAGCCATCGTCCCAGATGCGCTCGACGAGCTGGTCGACCAGGGTCGCGGTGAGGCGCGTGGCCATCTCCTCCCACGCCGCGATCCGACGCTTGGTGAAGGGCCGGCTGACGACGCGGCGCAGCTTGGTGTGGTCGGGCGGGTCGCTGGCGATCATCAGCCGGGCGTCGCCGATGCGGTCGAAGCCGAGCACCCCGGCGCGCTCGGACCCGGCGGCAGGACCGATGCGCCCGGCCAGGAACTCGCCGAAGCCGCCCTCGGAGGAGAACACCGTCGGCTGGTGGAGGGCGTCGAGGACGTCGGCGTGGCGGGCGAGCAGCCACACGTTGTTGGCCTCATCTTGGACCGGGCCGAGCAACCGCAGGGCTCGGTAGGCCGGGTGCGGGTCGGCGGTGACCTCAGGCGAGAACAGGTCGGGGATCGAGGTGGTCTCCACGCGTGCGCTCTCCTGGGCAGACGATGTCGGCGGGAGCGTAGGCTCGCCCTGCGAGACATGCAACAGATGCGGCTCATTGACGCACGCCGTTGCCGATCCAAGGGGACGACATGAACGCCACCGCCATGGTGCTCGCCGCACCGCACACCCTCGAGCCCCGCGAGCTGCCGCTCCCCGAGATCGGGGACGACGACGCCCTGCTCCGGGTCGAGGCCTGCGGGCTGTGCGGCACCGACCACGAGCAGTACAGCGGCCAGCTGCACCCGGGGCACCCGTTCATCCCGGGCCACGAGGCCGTAGGGGTGATCGAGCAGATCGGCCCGGTCGCCGCGCAGCGCTGGGGCGTCTCGCAGGGCCAGCGCGTGGCGGTCGAGGTGTTCCGATCGTGCCGGGAGTGCGGCGCCTGCCGGGCCGGCGCCTACCGGCGCTGCGAGCGCAACGGGCTGGCCACCATGTACGGGTTCGTGTCGGTGGACACCGGCCCGGGCCTGTGGGGCGGCTACGCCACCCACCAGTACCTGGCCCCGGACTCCATGGTGCTGCCCGTGCCCGACGGCCTCGACCCGGTGGTGGCCA
>DATCYI010000548.1:0-3245 GCA_036570385.1 Acidimicrobiales bacterium
CGTCGGGCGAGGCGATGGACGCCGCTCGGCGGCATCGGGCGGACGGGGCGAAGGCCGCGGCGAGGGCCGGGGCGACGGTCGCTGCGAGGGACCAGGAGGTGCGGCCATCAGAACTGGAAGTAGATGAACGGGGCCACACCATCGGGGCCGAGGACGTCGATGACCGTGAGCGCGCCCGCGAGGGCAGCGATCTGCACGCCCGGTGCCAGCATCGCGAAGCGCTGCTGCACGCCTCGCACCGCCGTGGGCGGAACGAACTGGCTGGCGATGGAGAGAGCGATCGTGACGACCGAGAGCGTGGTCACCAGAGGCGACGGGCCGGAGCCGGACACGAGGCCGCCGAGCACGTCGAAGGCGGTCCCCACGGAGTCGGCGCGGAAGAAGATCCACGCGAGGCACACGACGTGGAACGTCAGCAGCCAGCGCAGGAAGAGCGAGGCGGCGGCGGGCAGCACCGGCTCCGGGTAGAGCACGCGCCAGCGCTCGCGCACCACCCGCTCGAGGCAGAGGAACCCTCCGTGTATCGCGCCCCACACGATGAACGTCATCGCCGCGCCGTGCCACAGGCCGCCGAGGAGCATCGTGAGGAAGAGGTTGCGATAGGTGCGGCGCACGCCGTCGCGGTTGCCGCCCAGCGGGATGTAGAGGTAGTCGCGCAGCCACCGCGAGAGCGTCATGTGCCAGCGGCGCCAGAAGTCCTGGAGCGACAGCGCCCGGTAGGGGGCGTCGAAGTTCTGGGGGAACCGGATGCCGAGCAGCAGCGCGCAGCCGATGGCGATGTCGGTGTAGCCGGAGAAGTCCGCGTAGATCACGATCGCGTAGGCGTAGACGGCGACCAGCAGCTCGAGCGGAGCATGGGCCCCGGGCGCGCCGAACACCGGGTCGACGAGCTCGGTCGCCAGGTAGCTCGACACCACGACCTTCTTGAAGAGCCCGAACGCGATCAGCCGGAACGCCTCGCCGGCGGGGATGGTGCGCGGGTCGGCGCGCTGGCGCAGCTGGGGCTTGAACTCGCTGGCCCGCACGATCGGCCCGGCCACCAGGTGCGGGAAGAACGACATGTAGAGCGCGGTCTCGTCGAACCGCATCGGCCGCAGCTCGCCACGGCCGATGTCGATCACGTAGCTGAGCGCGTGGAACGTGAAGAAGGAGATGCCGACGGGGAGAACGATGTCGAGGGCCGGTGGCGCCAGGTCGAGCCCGATGGCTCCGGTGGCGTCGGCGAAGCTGTCGACGAAGAAGCCGTAGTACTTGAAGAACCCGAGCAGGAGGAGGTTGACGACGACCGCGGCCCGCACCAGCAGCACCGAGCGGTCGGTGCGCTCGCCGCCCTCGCCCAGCGACCGCCACACCGCCTCGCCGAGCACCCAGTTGACGATCACGGAGCCGACGAGCAGCAGCACGAAGCGCTCGTCGGTCCAGCCGTAGAACACCAGGCTGAGTGCCGTCATCACCCACAGCCACGCGCGGTAGGTCGGCCGCAGCAGCCAGCTGACCGTGAACGCGACGACGAAGAAGACCGCGAACGCGACGGTCGGGAACAGCACCGCGCCTACCCGGTCAGGTGACGGGCCGCGAGCTCGGGAGCGACGATGTTGATGAGCACTCCGGTGCCCTGCTCGAAGCCGGCGAGGCTCGTGAGCCGCGGCACGACGTGCACGTGCCAGTGGAACGGGCCGTCGTGGTGGTGTGGCGCGGTGTGGAACACCAGGTTGTAGGGCACCTCGCCGAGGTTGCTGCGGAGCAGCAGCAGCGCATCGCGCAGCGCGCGCCCGACGGCCACGACATCGGCGGGGGCGGCATGCTCGAGGTGCCCGCCGTGGGTGCGCGGGATCACCAGCATCTCGTAGGGGGCGCCGCTCCAGTACGGGCAGACGACCACCGCACGCTCGTCGTCGATCACCACCCGGTGGCCGACCTTCTCCTCCGCCTCGACGGTGGTGCACAGCAGGCACGACGACTCGAACCGACGGAAGCCGGCCTCCTCGTCGACGATCTGACCGGGCACGAACGGGATGCCGAGCAGCTGCCCGTGGGGGTGGTCGAGCGAGGCTCCGGCAGCGCGGCCGGCGTTGACGATCGCCTGCGTGTAGCGCACGGTGGAGCGCCGGGCGTGGTCCTCCATGCGGTCGCGGATCGCCGCCATGGCCAGGCCCGCGTGCTTGTCGTCGAGGTCGGCCCAGCTGGCGTCGTGGTCGGGCGAGAAGACGAGCACCTCGTGCACGCCGCTGGCCGAGGCCTGCGTGAACACGGGCCCGAGGTTCTGGACCCGCATCGGCTCGTTGCCCTCGAACGCCGGGTAGAGGTTCGGCACCACGCGGACCAGCCAGCTGCCGCCCGGTCCGTAGGTCTCCAGCGCGGGCGGGGTGGCCTCTTCGTTGCCAGGGCAGAACGGGCACGGCCGACCGTCGTCGAACTCGTTGCCGGAGCGGCGAGCGGTGAGGTCACCGGGCCGGGTGGCCCGGTCGGCGGCAAGGGTGACCCAGCGGCCGGTGAGCGGGTTCAGGCGGAGCTGGCTCACCGGCAGGTGCAGGGCGTGCGGTCTGCTTGAGCGTGGGCGACGCCGGCCTGGGACACGCCGAGGACGTTACCGCGACGGTGCCCGCCCGTACGCGCACACGTGCACGTCGCTGCCGGAGGTGAACGGCTCGCCGTTCCAGCCGCCGTGCCGCCAGTCGAGCACGAGGCCCGCCGCAGCCGCGAGATCGTCGAGCTGGGCAGGCGTGGCGTAGCGCAGGTGCCACGGCCGCAGCCGGGTGCCGGCTTCGGTGAGGTGGACGTGGGAGCCCGTGATCGTCTGCGCGGAGCGGTCGACGGAGGTGACCGCCAGCACCACCTCGTCCGCGGAGATGCGGCGGGGCACGACCGATCCCTCCACCCCTGACCTCGCCTCGCCGTCGGGGACGAAGGCCTCGAGGACGAACCGGCCCTCGGGGGCCAGCAGGGCTGCGACCCGCTGGAGGCAGCGCAGCTGCGCAGCCTCGGTGGGGAGGTTGAAGAACGTGTTGAACGCCACGAACACCACCGCGAAGCGTCGATCGTCGGCCAGCTCGAGCTCGGACATGTCGCCGATGGTCACCGTGATGGCGTCGCCGCCCGGCTTCGCGCGCAGCCGCTCGACCATCGCCGGGGAGGCGTCGATCCCGTGCACCTCCACTCCGCGCTCGGCCAGGGGCAGCGCGAGCCGGCCCGAGCCGATGCCCAGCTCCAGGACGGCGCCGCCGCCGTGCTCGGCGACCAGCGCC
>DATCYI010000549.1:0-1894 GCA_036570385.1 Acidimicrobiales bacterium
GCTCCATCCCCTTCGAAGCACCCACCGCCACCCCCGGATGGCACACCTGGGCAGTCGAGATCGAACCGGTGGCGGCCGGAGTGCAGTTCACGTTCCTGCTCGACGGCACCCCCTACCACTCCTACACCGACACCCAGCACCGCTGGGCCAGCGCAGCCGACCCCAACGGCACATGGGACATCGCCATCAACATGGCAGTCGGCGGCAGCTGGACCGGTCATCCCACCGGCACCCTGGGGTACCTCGACATCCTCGGCCGCTGCGCCCAAGGGGGAACGCCGCCGAGTGGCTGCGCAACCACCGGCATCCGCCGCGCCAAGACGACCGAGACCTACCAGATCGACTGGGTCCGCTTCTCGCAGCGCTGACGCTTCAGCGACCCTGCTGTCTAGACCCCTCGGCCGGCGCGCCTGAGCAGGCCAAGGATCCGGTCAGCCGAGACGACTCGAGCCGCGACAAGGATCGTGAGGTAGGCGCGGGGCTCCCGGCGTGATGCAGCCAGCGTGCGCCGGACCATCGACAGCGCCTCCTTGCGGCGTCCCGCCGCGGCACGAGCGAACGCCCGCTGCCCGAGGATCCGGGCGAGTCCGACCGGGTCGTCGTCGAACTCCGGATAGCGCTCGAGGAGGGCCTCGAGCGCTTCGTCGATCATGCGCCAACGGGCCACGTAGAACGACGACGAGTGGTACAGGATCCGCACCAACGGCTCCGGCGCAGCGGCTATGGGCGCGGTGCGACTGGCCCTGAGCATCCACTCGTAGTCCTCGGCGTAGCCCCCAGGGAGGCCCTCGTCGACCGGCCCGACCCGGTCCCAGAACGCCTCACGCCGCACCGCCGCCGTGCACAGGTTCGCCTGCATGATGCGGTCGTGGAGGAGGTCTTCGAACCGGATCCGCTCCGGGCACGGCCGGTCGATGAGCTTGCCCTCGTGGTCGATCCGCACCCCGCTCACCACGACGTCGGTGCTCGGCTCGGCCGCGAGGATCTCGAGCTGCCGGCGGAGCTTGGCGGGGAACCACTCGTCGTCGTCGTCGCAGAAGGCCACGACGGCACCCTCGGCCAGGCTGGCCCCGGTGTTGCGGCCGCCAGGCAGGCCCGGCGTGCGAAGGTTCGCCGTGACCCGCACTGGCCGGTGCGGGTCGTCGCTGGCG
Organism: Acidimicrobiales bacterium; assembly: GCA_036570385.1. Classification (GTDB taxonomy): domain Bacteria; phylum Actinomycetota; class Acidimicrobiia; order Acidimicrobiales; family VFJN01; genus VFJN01. The sequence continues at coordinate 1,152 of DATCYI010000549.1, forward strand.
ATGGAGGTGTCGACCTCGCTCTGATCGAACACGACGATCGTCTCGATCGGACCCGGGTGGTCCTGCGCGGCGATGGCCGCCACGGCCTGGCGCAGCAGCGCTGGGCGGTCACGGGTGCAGATGACCACGGATGCGTCGACAGCCATGGGCGAGGACCCTACCGACCGGCCCGATGGCCGCCGGCCGCCAGCAGTCAGCTCGTGCGACCAGCGCGGCCGTAGCGCTGGTGGGCGGCCTGGGTGGTGACCCCCAGCGCCTCACCGATCGCCGACCAGGGCGCGCCGGCATCCCGGGCGAAGCCCACCAGCTCGAAGAGCTTGGCGTCAGCCGCATCCCGCAGGGCGGCGGTCGCACCCAGCGCCGCGCCGACCGTGAGGTCGTCGACCCCTGACTTCTTCACCAGCTCGCGCATGGCCTCGTCGACGATCCGAGCCGCCAGACGAGCCCCTTCGCCGTCCCGCTCAGGCCCCATCGCTCTCGGACGCTATCTGACCGGTCCGATGGGCGCGGCTACGCTCAACGCTCCCACGCGGGTGTAGTTCAGAGGCAGAACATCAGCTTCCCAAGCTGAGAACGCGGGTTCGATTCCCGTCACCCGCTCTATCGAGTCCGTAGCCCATGGCCGTACCGAGCGACGCCGCGAGCGCTGCGCGATCCTGGGATCGTGCAGGACCTGGTGGGAGAGGGCCGCTCTGCCTACGGCAGGGCGGCGTGGGCGGAAGCTCACCGGTGCCTGAGCCGGG
>DATCYI010000550.1:0-3060 GCA_036570385.1 Acidimicrobiales bacterium
CCGGGCGGCGTCGATCATCGCGACGTGGTCGTCTTGGGAGGCCGCGACCTTCAGCTCCTCGCTGAGGGCCCCGAGGCGCTCGAGCCACGCGGCCCGCAGGCCCTCGCGCCGCCGGAGCTCGACCGTGGCGGCCAGGACGAGCGCCACGATCGTGCCGCCCAAGCCGACGGCGAGGGCCGTCTCCGGTGCGGACCCGGTGTCGAGCACGACGGGGGTGAGGACCGCTCCGACGATCGACGCGGCGATGCCGGGTGCGACACCACCCATGAGGGTGGCAGCCACGACCACGAGGGCCATCAGGAGCCCGAGCCAGCCCTCCGGCTGGTCGAGCTGGCGCACAGCACCCAGAGCGGCGCACGCGCCACCCACCGCCACGACCCATCCCAGAGTTCGGACGAGACCTGAGGGCGGCGCATCTGTCCGATAGCTGTGGGCGGCCATCGGGGCGGATGCTATCGGCGGGGTACGAGCTAGGAGTCTGCGTGCGATCGTCATGCGCGCGACCAGCCTTCGATCACCACTCTCCGGGCCGGACTTCGCACATCGACCTACACTTCCGGATCGTGGGAGCACCAGGCAGCGGTGCGGGCAGCAGCCCCGGCGACATGGTCGAGCAGATCTGCACGGTCGACGCCGTGATCGTCGATGAGCGCACTTGCATCACGGTGCGTGGCGAGCTCGACGCCATGGGTGCTCCCGACGTGCAGGCCGCGATCGCCTCGGCCGCTCCCGGCAACGTCGAGCTCGACCTCCGGGACGTGACGTTCATCGACAGCTCCGGCCTCGCATCTGTCATCGAGGGCCACCTGCGCCTCACGGCGCAGCAGCGCCGTCTGGTGCTGGTCGACCGATCTCCGGTGGTGCAGCGCCTGCTCGACCTGTCGGGCGTGTCGAACCACATAGACCTCGATCCCTGAAGCGAGAGGGCCGCGCGGTCCTCGGTGTAAAGGCGCGGCGCCTGGATGCCGATGTCTGGTTGGTGCAGATCGAGCGCGTCGTCCTCCAAGGCGGTGACCAGAGCGTCACCTTGGATCTGCACCCGCGCCTGACGGTCGTCGCCGGGATGGGTCGCATCGAGCGTCACAGCCTCATCGGCGAGATCATCGGCTCGCTCGGCGGGAGCCGCACCGGCGTCCACGTCGAGCTCGAGCGGCGCGACGGTCGGCACCTGGCCGTCTTCCGACCCGCCAACGAGGACCACCGCGTGATCGACATCGGCCTGCGCACCGACGTCACGGCGGAGTTCGCTGCCGAGGACGGGTCCTGCGACCTCCTGGCTGCGATGGGTCTCGATGCCGACGAGGCCCGCCGGGTGATGCGCCTCGACGCGGCCGGCCTCGCCGCTGACTCGCACCACGATGACGCGGTCGCGTCCTTGGCCGGCTTGGACCAGCGCCGCGTGTGGGCGGCTGCCGAGGCGCTGTCCGCGGCCGAGGGCGATCTCACCACCGAGGCCGAGGCCATGGGGTCCGCCCCCGAAGACGCCGACGTGATCGAGGAGATCGAGTCCGCGCACGCCCACCTGGAGCGCGCCGCCGATGGCCTCGAGGCGACCCGGCGCCGCACCTTCTGGATCGGCAGCGTGGCCACGATCGCCACGATCCCCTGCGTCGTGCTGGCCGGCCCCGTCGGAATGCTCTCGCTCGTGGTGGCCGTCCTCTCGGTGCTCACGTCGCTCGCCGCGCGCGAGCGCCTGGAGCGCGCCGGACGCGCCGAGATGGCCGCGCTCGAGCGGGCCGGGGCGTCGAGCTACCTCGGCTTCCAGATCCAGCGGGTGAACGGCCTGCTGGGCGACGACGCCGGACGCCGGGCCCTCATGGGCGTGGCCGGAGCGCGGCGCAGCGCGCTCGCCGCCTGGCAGCAGCTGGCCGGAGACATCCCGGTGGAGTGGGCCCTCGGCCATCGCGAGGAGATCACCGCCGCCGCGCAGCTCCGACGCGACGTCGACGCCCTCGGCGTGCTGTCGAGCACGATGCCGACGGTGTCCGAGGAGACCACGAGCGAGCTGGCCCAGGCCCTCGTCGGTCGCCTGGCCCAGTGCCGGGCGGTGGCGGGTGAGGGCCTGCCGCTGCTCCTCGACGACGCGTTCTGCGACCTCGACCCGTCTGTGAAGCCGCTCCTGCTCGAGCTGTTGGGCCGCTCCGCGGGCCGTCCCCAGATCGTGTTCCTGACCGAGGACGAGGACGTGGCGTCCTGGGCTCGGCTGGAGGCGCTCACGGGAGCGGTGGCGCTGGTCGAGCCGTCGATCGACGCGCTGGACAGCGACGACCGTCGCTCCCCCGCCCGGGCCTGATCTCCCGTCGGGGACGCTCGAGCGACCAGGTACCGTCTGCATCCATGCGCCTCAGGCCCGCCACGCTCGACGACGCCGAGGCCATCCGGCAGATCTACAACGTCGAGGTGCTGACCTCTGTCGCGACCTTCGATCTCGTGCCCCGCACCCTCGAGGACCAGCGGGCGTGGCAGTCAGCGCGCTCCGGCGCCCACACCGTGATGGTGGCCGACGACGAGGGGGAGGTCGTCGGCTTCGGAGCGCTCTCGCGCTTCCGTGATCGCCCCGCGTACGCGACGACGGTGGAGGACTCCGTCTACGTCCACCGCGACCACCACGGGCGAGGCGTCGGCAAGCTCATCGTGAGCGAGCTCGTCACGACCGCCGTCAACCACGGGTTCCACGCCTGCATGGCCCGCATCGTCGGCGGCCACGATGCGTCGATCGCACTGCACAAGTCGTGCGGCTTCGAGATCGTCGGCACCGAGCGGGAGGTCGGGCGCAAGCTGGGCCGCTGGCTCGACGTCGTCGTCATGGAGCGGATGCTGAGCGAATGACCACGCGCACCGAGGACACCTTCCCGCGCCAGAGCGCACGCACCCAGCGGTTCACCCTCGGCGCTCCGCGCAACGTGACGGTGTCCCCCGACGGCGCGCGCGTGGCGTTCCTGCGCTCTGGGGGGCCCGAGGATCCGGTCACCTCCTTGTGGGTGCTCGACGTCGACGGGCCCACCGGCGCCGAGCGCTGCGTTGCCGACCCCCGCGACCTGCTCGCCGGTGGCGGCGACG
>DATCYI010000551.1:0-4266 GCA_036570385.1 Acidimicrobiales bacterium
AGGCCCCGTCGACGACGCGCCGCTGCCCACGAAGGGCTCGGACTGGCCGCTGGCCCTGCTCTTCCTCGCACCGTCCCTCGTGGTGTTCGGCGTGTTCGTGTTCTGGCCGCTGGGCCGCACGATGTGGCTGGGCCAGTTCGAGGAGGACCCCTTCGGCCGGCGCCGCACCTACCTCGGGGTCGAGCGCTTCTGGGATGTCTTCCAGTCAGACGCCTTCCAGAGCAGCCTCTGGGTGACCGTGAAGTTCACCCTCATGACCGTCCCGCTGGGCCTGGCCCTCGGCCTCGGCCTGGCCCTCATGGCCCACCAGCAGCTGCGTGGGATCACGATCTTCCGCACGATCTTCTCGTCCACCGTCGCCACGTCCGTCGCGGTCGCCTCGCTCATGTGGCTGACGCTGTTCAACCCGTCGATCGGCGTGGTGAACCAGCTGCTGCAGGAGCTCGGCCGTGACCCGGTGCGCTGGCTGCAGGACAAGGACACCGCGCTCGCGGCCGTGTCCGTCACCACCGTCTGGCAGAACCTCGGCATCACCTTCATCATCATCAGCGCCGGCCTCCAGTCGCTCCCCGACGACCTCTACGAGGCTGCTCGCGTCGACGGCATCGGGTCCTGGCGCCGCTTCCGCCACATCACGCTGCCGCTGCTGTCGCCGACGTTGCTGTTCGCATCCGTGGTGCTGACGATCAGCGCCTTCCAGTCCTTCGGCCAGATCGACCTCCTGACCCAAGGCGGCCCCCTCGACAGCACCCGCGTGATCGTCTACTCGATCTTCTCCGACGCCCGGGCCGGCGACCCCGGCCTGGCCGCCGCGCAGGCCACGCTGCTGTTCCTGATCCTGTTCGTGCTGACGATCGTGCAGCTGCGAGTGCTCGAGAGGAGGACCTTCTATGGCGGTGAGCGCTGAGGCCCTCCCCCGCCGTGGCGCCAACCGCTGGCCCGCGATCGGCCGCTACGCGCTGCTTGTCACGGCGGCGGCCGTCGTGCTGTTCCCGGTGTACTGCGCGTTCGTGATCGCCCTGCAGCCGACATCGCGGCTGCTGTCGTTCCCGGGCATCCTGCTGCCCACCGAACCCGACCTCTCCACCTTCTCGCAGGCGTTCGAGCAGGGCCACCTCGGGCGCTACCTGCTGAACAGCGCGGTGGCGTCGGTGCTCATCACCCTGGGGCAGATCGTCACCTCGATCCTCGCCGCCTACGCGTTCGCGTTCCTGCAGTTCAAGGGCAAGAGCATCATCTTCACGGCCTTCCTGGCCACGCTCATGGTGCCCACCGAGGTCACCATCGTCGCCAACCTCCAGACCATCGACTCGCTCGGCTGGCGCGACACCTTCGCCGGGCTCACCGTGCCCTTCCTCGCGTTCGCGTTCGGCACGTTCCTGATCCGCCAGGCGTTCCTCGGGATCCCCGCCGACCTGCGGGAGGCCGCGGCACTGGACGGCTACGGGCACTGGGGGTTCCTGCGACAGGTGGCCGTCCCGCTGGCCCGACCGGCCATCGCGGCGCTCGGTCTGTTCTCGTTCCTGATGGCCTGGAACCAGTACCTCTGGCCGCTGCTCATCACCGAGGACACCGACATGCGCACGGTGCAGATCGGCTTGAAGTCCCTCTCCGCCGGCCAGGTCGACGAGCTCAACGTCGTGATGGCTGGCACCGTGATCGCTGCCCTGCCCATCCTGGTGCTGCTGCTGGCCTTCCAGCGCAACCTCATCCGCGGCCTCACCGCCGGTGCGGTCAAGGGCTGAGCGCCGTGCCCCCGTCCTCTTCGTTCGACTAGCCCCCCGAGGTCCCCATGCTCCGTCGCACCGCCATCGCCACGTTCGCCACCACCGCCATGCTGCTCGCCGCCTGCGGCAGCGGCGATGACGAGGGAGACGACGGAGCCGCACCCGCTCCGCCGAGCGAGGAGGCGGCCGACCCGTCGCTGTGCCCGGTCGACGCGCTCGACGCCGCCGACGGCCCGGTCGAGATCACGTTCTGGCACTCCATGACGGCGTCAGCGGAGACGACGCTCGGCGAGCTCATCGACGACTACAACGCGAGCCAGGACCGGGTGGTGGTGCGACCCGTCTTCAAGGGCGGCTACGTCGAGAACCTCGAGGCCTACCGAGCCGCGGTGCGCGGCGGTGAGATGCCGAACCTCGTGCAGCTCGAGGAGACGGTGATCCAGGAGCTGATCGACAGCCAGTCCGTGATCCCGGCGTCGGCCTGCGTGGAGGCCGCCGACTTCGACACGAGCGACATCCTGCCCCGGGTGCTCGACGAGTTCACCGTCGAGGACACGCTCTGGCCGGTGCCGTTCAACACGTCGAACCCGGTGCTCTACTACAACAAGAAGGACTTCACGGAAGCCGGGCTCGACCCCGAGGCCCCGCCGGCGACCCTCGCCGACATCAAGACCGCGTCGCAGGCCATCGTCGACTCCGGCGCCGCCAACCAGGGCTACGCCATGGAGCAGCGGGCCTGGTACGTCGAGCAGCTCTTCGCCACCTCGGGTGAGCAGATCGTCAACGAGAACAACGGGCGTGACGCGAGGGCAACCGAGGCGCTTCTCGACTCCGAAGCCGGTGAGGCCGTGTTCACCTGGACCTCCGAGATGCTCGAGGAGGGCCTGGCCATCAACGTCGGGCGCAACGACGGCGGCCAGGACGCCTTTCTGGCGATCGCGTCCGGTGACGCGGCGATGACGCTCGGCACGTCCGGCGCGCTCGGCTCGGTGTACGACGTGATCGAGTCGAACCCCGACCTGGCGGCCGGCGTCGAGATCGGCATCGCGCCGATGCCCTCGATCTCGGGCGGCGGCGAGGGCAGCACCAACGTCGGCGGCGCCGCGCTGTGGCTCGCGGACACCGGAGACGACGCCCAGAAGGCGGCGAGCTGGGACTTCGCGGCGTGGCTCACCCAGCCCGAGCAGCAGGCCCGCTGGCACATCGGTACCGGCTACGTCCCGATCAGCGAGGCCGCCGCCGAGGCTCCGGAGGTCGCGGCGCTCTGGGCCGAGCGTCCCGGGTTCCGCGTCGCCTTCGATCAGCTGGCCGTGGAAGACGGCCCGGCCGGTCCGGTCATCGGCGGCTACGCCGGCTTCCGGGAGGCGCTGAACATCGGCTTGGAGCGCCTGGCCGACGGCACCGATCCGCTCGAGAGCCTGGCCCAGACCGACGCCGAGGCCACCCAGGCCATCACCGACTACAACCGCCGCGTCGGCGCCTGAGCCGCCCCACCGCCGACAACACCCCCACCGACGTCCGAACTGGGGATGGTTGATGGCCATATTGGCGATAACCATCCCCAGAACCGGCGGGGTTCGGGGGTTCGCGGCGTTCAGGTGAGGGGGACGTAGCCGGGGACGCGGTGGTGCGGGGTGTCGAGGTAGACCTTGGCCTCGGGCGGCTTCCCGAAGCGGCCGTGGCTCCAGCGCACCTGCACGTGACCGTCGACGACGTGCTCCTCGCCCTCGGCGCGCCCGCGCACCCGCGCCTGCCAGCGCACCTGGGGCTGGCCGGCGTCGTCGCCCCACACGTCGAAGCGCTTCAGCTCGAAGGCCTGGCGCCAGTCCCAGGGCGTCATCACCCGAAGGCGCAGCGTGCGCTCGCGTGAGGCGCCGAGCACGAAGTAGGGAGCGCTGCCGATGCGCAGCAGCCGCCACAGCACGGCCTCGGCCTCCGACTTCTTCGCGAGGGTGCGCTTCCAGCGCGCCGACGACTCAGCTCCCACCGCCATGGCCAGGGCGCGGTACGCCGCCGCGGCCTCGGGCGACCAGCCCGCGTCGAGGTAGGCCCGCAGCTCGCTGCGGTGGGCGGGGGTGAGGTCGACCGCGTGGGGTGGAAGCGATGCGCGCTCGCCGAGCTCGAGGCGCACCTGGGCATAGAGCTCCTGGTAGGCCTCCGGAGCGACCTCGGCGTACCAGTCGCCGGCGATCCGGCTGGGGCCGCCGGCCAGCCCGCGGTCGAAGAGCCGACCGGGCGCGGCGTTGGCGAGGACCTTGCTCAGGTACTTGCAGCTGACGAGCCACACGTGGTCGACCCGGAGGTCGGCCGGGACCACCTCGTCGCCCGGCGCCTGGGTGGGGCCCTTCCACTCGACGACGAGCGGGGGCCGGCCCCGCAGTCCCTGCTCGGCGGCCAGGAAGGCGGCCCCGTTGGCCCACGCCGCCGCGAACTCCGCCCGGTGGCGACCGGCCCGCTCGAGCTCGACGAGGCGCTCCCACACGTCGCCCTCGACGTTGGCGACGGAGCGAGCGGCCAGCGCGGACGCGAGATCGGGCGC
>DATCYI010000552.1:0-5309 GCA_036570385.1 Acidimicrobiales bacterium
AGCATGTGCGGGCGATGTCGCCGGCCTGGCCACCGACGGTGTCGACGCAGCCGAACATCACGTCCTCGACGGCGGCGGGGTCGATCCCGGTCCGGTCAATCAGCGCGCCGATGGAGTGGGCGCCGAGGTCCGCTGGGTGCACCTGGCTGAGGCCGCCACCTCGGCGGCCGACGGGCGTGCGCACGGCATCGACGATGAAGGCTTCAGCCATGATGTGTCCAGTCAGGCTGATCATGTCGGGAAGATCGCCGGCCAGGTTCGCCCCTGGCGGCGTCCTCGGCCTCGCATTCGCTGGTGGGGTCCATCGGGCGGCGTCCTTGCCAGGGACGGATCTGACTCGCCGATCTCATCAACGGATCAACATGACTGGACACTATGAGCTCCTATCGCGGTTGCGACTCGATCGGTGTGGTGGGCGCTGTCTCCCCATGAGCGGGCCAGGGCCCAGGTCCGCTTGAGGTAGAGGTGCAGGTCGGCCTCGACGGTGTAGCCGATGGCGCCGTGGCACTGGAGGGCCTTGCGCCCCGCGAGCTCGGCGGCATCCGAGGCCATGGCCTTGGCCATCGACACGTCGCGCGGCGCGGTGGCTGCGTCGTGGGCGAGAGACCAGGCGGCGCGGTGCACGGCCGGGCGGGCGAGCTCCAGGGCCAAGGCGGCGTCGGCGAGGTGGTGCTTCACGGCCTGGAAGCTGCCCACCGGCTTGCCGAACTGGTGGCGCTCCGTGACGTACCCGACGGTGAGGTCGAGCATCGCCTGCCCGAGCCCGACGAGCAGTGCGGCGGTGCCGAGCGCCCCCCGGTCGAGCGCCCGCTCGATGGCGCCGGCGTCGTCCGTGACGAGAGCTGCCGACCCCGCGACCGATCGAACCTGCGACATCTCGTCGTCGGAACGCCGACTGTCTGTCGCAGGTTCGCTGTTTGTCGTTGTGGCGGTGCTGCCCGATCGAACCTGCGACACGTCGTCGTCGGAACGCCGACTGTCTGTCGCAGGTTCGGTGTTTGTCCTCGTGAACGGCACTGATCGAACTTGCGACATCTCGTCGTCGGAACGCCGACTGTCTGTCGCAGGTTCGCTGTTTGTGCCGGCGACTGATCGAACTTGCGACACGTCGTCGTCGGAACGCCGACTGTCTGTCGCAGGTTCGGTGTTTGTGCGGGTGGCGGCGGTGACTGATCGAACTTGCGACATCTCGTCGTCGGAACGCCGACTGTCTGTCGCAGGTTCGGTGTTTGTCCTCGTGGCAGTGGCAGTGGCATCGGCGGTGGCGGTGGCGGTGGCGGTGCGGCGGGCGCGGTCGGTCACGGCTACGGGGGTGAGCGACACGGACGCTGGTGGGACGGCGACGAGCGCGCCGCCGCCGGCTCGGAGCAGCAGCACGTCGGAGTCGGCGGCGCAGGGGATCAGCGGGCCACCGAGGTCGGTCGACACCATGCCGGCGCCGGCACCCAACAGCGGCGCGGCCACCATCGCCGTCTCCACGACGGGGTGGGGGAGCGCAGCCCGGCCGCACTCCTCGAGGATCGGCACCAGGTAGGTCTCGTCGAGCCCCAGGCCGCCGTCGGACTCCGGTACGAGCAGGGCGAGCACGCCCATCGCATCGAGGCTGTCCCACACGCCGCGGTCGAGCTGACCGGCCGGTGCGTCCCACGCGGCGCGCACGACGCTGGGCGCGCACTCCTTGGCCAGCAGCTCGCGCGCCGCGTCCCGGAACGCCACCTGGTCGGGGGTGAGGGCGAACCTCATCGAGGGAGCCCCAACAGGCGCTCGGCCGCGATGTTGCGCTGGATCTCGTTGGTGCCCGCGTAGATCGGACCGGCCAGCGCGAACTGCCAGGCCTTGCTCCAGGGCCCGTCGATCTCGGCCTCGGGGCCGAGCAGGTCGAGGGCCAGCTCGTGCAGCTCGACGTCGAGCTCCGACCACCACAGCTTGGTGAGGCTGGCCTCCGCGCCCGGCTTGGCCCCTGCCGCCAGCTTTGTGACGGTGGCCAGCGTGTGGAGCTGGTACGCCTCGGCGTGCATCCACGCGGTGGCGGCCCGGCGCTGCTGGCCGGCGTCGCCACGCTCTCGGGCGAGGGCGACCACCCGCTCCGCGGTGGCGAGGAACCGACCGGGCGAGCGCAGGGTGAGGCCGCGCTCGGAGCCGGCCGTCGCCATCGCCACCGACCAGCCGCCGTCGGTCTCACCGAGCACCACGCCGCCGGGGACGGCGTCGTCGGCGAGCTCAGCACCGTCGAAGAACACCTCGGCGAAGCCCTCGTCGCCGTCGAGGCGCCCGAAGCCACGGACGGTCACGCCAGGCGTGTCGAGCGGCACGAGGAGGTAGGTCAGACCGCGGTGGCGGTCGCTGTCGGGGTCGGTGCGGAACAGGCCGAACAGGTGGGTGCAGAACGCGCCCCTGGTGGTCCAGGTCTTCTGCCCGTCGAGCACCCAGCCCCCGTCGACCCGGCGGGCGCGGCTGGTGACCGCGGCCAGGTCGCTGCCGGCGTTCGGCTCCGACCAGCCCTGGCACCAGAGGTCGTCACCAGCGGCCATGCGCCGCAGGATCCCGGCCTGCTGCTGCGCCGTGCCGAACTCGAAGATGCTCGGCGCGAGCAGGAATATGCCGTTCTGCGTCACCCGTGCCGGGCACCCGGCCCGGTAGTACTCCTCCTCGAAGAGGAGCCACTCCCACAGCGACGCGCCTCGGCCGCCGTGCTCCGAGGGCCAGGACACGGCTGCCCAGCTGCCGTCGAAGAGGCGTCGCTCCCAGCGCAGGTGCTGGGCGAAGCCGTCCCTGGTGTCGCCCGACGCCGGCTCCCCGCCGCAGTCGGCCCGCCACTCGGCCAGGTTCGCCTCGAGCCACCCCCGCGCCTCCGCCCGGAACCGCTCCTCCTCCGCCGACCAGGTCAGGTCCAAGACAGCCCCTTCACGAGATCTGTGGGCGCGTGAGCACGGATTCCGTGCCTGTGCGCCCACAGATCTTGGAGATCCGGTCGGTCGCGTCGGCCTCGATGCGCTCGAGGAGCTCGGCGACGGTGGGGAGCTCGCCGATCACGCCTGTCACCTGGCCGGTGGGCAGGATGCCGACCTCGGGCCGGCCGTCCACCATGCTCGCCTTGATCAACATGGGCGCGTTGGCGGCCAGAGCGACCTGGCTCCACGACAGGTCCTGGTTGCGCTTCATGGCCAGCCCCTCGCGCAGAAGGTCCCTCAGCGACGTGCCGGTGTGGCGGCGGAAGCGCAGCGCGGCCACGGCGGCGCGGGGGAAGCGCAGCAGCCGGGGCGAGCGCTCGATGCGCTCGACCACGTCTGTGCGGATCACGCGCTGGGGTGCCCCGTCGAGCGCCGTGGTGACGACCGTGTCGAACACCGAAGCGCCCACGTAGCGGTCCTTGACCGCGTCAGGCACGTGGCTCTCCTTCGTGAGGAGGAACCGGGTGCCCATGGCGATGCCGTCCGCTCCGTAGGCGAGCGCGGCGACCAGGCCGCGGCCGTCGTGGAAGCCGCCGGCGCCGAGCACCGGGATCGACGCGCCGACCGCATCGACGACGTCGGGCAGGAGCAGCGACGTCGGCACTGTGCCGGTGTGGCCGCCGCCCTCGGCGCCCTGGGCGATGACCGCGTCGACGCCCATCTCGAGGACCTTCTCGGCGTGGCGTCGGGCTCCGACCGTGGGCATGACGACGACCCCACCGTCGTGGCAGCGCGCCACCGCCTCCTTGGTCGGTGCCCCGGCGAAGGACACCACCCGCACGCCCTCTGACACGACGAACGCCACTCGCTCGGCCAGGTCAGGCTGGTCGGCCCGGAAGTTCACGCCGAAGGGAGCAGACGTGCGCTCCTTCACGCCGCGCACCGCCACCCGAAGCTGCTCTGGGGTCATGGTGACGGCGGCGAGGATCCCGAAGCCGCCCGCTGCGCTGGTGGCGGCGGTGAGGTTCGCTCCGGAGACCCAGCCCATCCCGGTCTGGACGATCGGGAGCCGGCAGCCCACGAGGTCGCAGAACCGGGTGCGCAGCTCCCCCTGGCCCACATCTGACACTTCGTCAGATTAACGACGGGCCGCGGTTGGGGCGAACCGCCCGTCCCGACCGGTGTCCGCTCGAGCGCCGTAGCCTTGGGACGTGCGCATGGGAACGAGGGAGGCACGATGGGTGCTCCTCGCCACCGTGCTCGGCTCGGGCGTGGCGTTCCTCGACGGGACCATCGTCAACGTCGCCCTGCCCGCCATCGCGGACGACCTCGACGCCGGCCTCGGGGACCTCCAGTGGGTGGTCAACGCCTACCTGGTGACCCTCTCGTCGCTGGTGCTGCTCGGCGGCTCGCTCGGCGACCGCTTCGGCCGCACCCGCGTGTTCACCACCGGGCTCTACGGGTTCACCGCGGCGTCGGTGCTGTGCGGGCTGGCCCCGACCGTCGAGGTGCTGATCGCCGCCCGGGCGGTCCAGGGCATCGGCGCGGCGCTGCTCGTGCCCGGCAGCCTGGCGATCCTCTCCGCCGTCTTCCATCCCGACGACCAGGCTCAGGCGGTCGGCGCGTGGTCGGGCATGAGCGGCATCGCCACCGCCATCGGACCGTTCCTCGGCGGCTGGCTGATCGACACCGTGTCGTGGCGCCTCGCCTTCTTCGTCAACGTCCCGCTGGCCATCGCCGTGGCGATCGCGGCGCGACGGGTGCCGGAGACGAAGTCCGACGCCGTCGGTCGGCTCGACTTCGGTGGGGCGCTGGCCGCGTCGGCGGGGCTGGCCCTGGCCACGTACGGCCTGATCGAGCGAGACGGGCTGATCGGGGTGGTCGGGGTCGTCGTGCTCGGCTTGTTCCTCGTGGTCGAGGCCCGCGGCCGGGCCCCGATGATGCCGCTGCGGATCTTCCGCTCACGCCAGTTCAGCGGAGCCAACGCCACGACCCTCGCCGTGTACGGCGCCCTGGGCGGGGCGTCGTTCCTCTTCGTGCTCCAGCTCCAGGTCGCGCTCGACTACTCAGCTCTGGAAGCAGGCGCGGCGCTCATCCCGATCACGATCCTCATGCTCCTGCTCTCGGCCCGCACCGGTGCCCTGGCCCAGCGGATCGGACCGCGCCTGCCGATGACCATCGGTCCGGTTGGCGTCGCCGCGGGGCTGGTGCTGTGGTCGCGGGTCGACGCCGGATCGGCCTACCTCACCGGTGTGCTCCCCGGAGCCATCGTGTTCGGCCTCGGCCTGTCGCTGACGGTCGCCCCGCTCACCGCCACGATCATGGCGGCGGCCGAACCCCGGCTCCTCGGCGTCGCCTCCGGCGTGAACAACGCTGTGGCCCGCGTCGCCGGCCTGCTCGCCGTGGCGATGCTGCCGG
>DATCYI010000553.1:0-1870 GCA_036570385.1 Acidimicrobiales bacterium
CTACCGGTGGACGATCAACGGGCGTCCGTTCGAGCCCGCTCGGCTCGACGAGGAAGGGTTGCAGCTGCGGGAAGGTGAGCGGGTGCGCCTCCGGTTCGAGAACCGCTCACCGATGTTCCACCCGATGCACCTGCACGGCCACACCTTCCAGGTGCGGGGAACCTCCGATCCCGGGCCGAGGAAGGACACCGTCATCGTCCGGCCCGGGGAGACGATCGAGGCCGACTTCGAAGCGGACAACCCGGGGCTCTGGGCCCTCCACTGCCACAACATCTACCACGCGGAGGCCGGCATGATGACCGTCCTCTCGTACGTCTCGTGACGGCGTCGAGCGGCCGAGACCACCACGGCGCGGCCGGCGCTCTGGACCCGGTCCTCACCGCCCTGATCGGGCCCGCCCCCGTACGGTTCGACCTCTGGGACGGGTCGGCATGGGGGGCCGAGGACGCGCCCGCCACGATCCGCCTCCGCTCACCGGATGCGCTGCGAAGAGTCCTCTGGGCCCCCGGCGAGCTCGGCATAGCCCGAGCGTTCGTCGTCGAGGACCTCGACGTCGACGGCGACATCTACGAAGCGCTGCGGGCTCTGCGACCGGCGGGGCGCACGCTGCGCAAGGCGTGGCGGTCCGTCCCCCGGGCCACGATCGCAGCCAAGCGCCTGGGCGTCGTGGGGCGGCCGCTCCCACCTCCCCCGGAAGAGCTGCGCCCGCACGGCCGACGGCACTCGTCACGAAGAGACGCCGAAGTCGTCGGACACCACTACGACGTCGGGAACGACTTCTACGAGCTGGTCCTCGGTCCCTCGCTCACCTACTCCTGCGCGCGCTTCTCGCGTGCGGGGATGTCGCTCGCCGAGGCGCAGGACTCGAAGCACGACCTCGTCTGCCGCAAGCTCGGACTGCAGGACCGGACGGGCATGCGTTTGCTCGACGTCGGCTGCGGATGGGGGTCCCTCGCCATCCACGCCGCACGGGGCTACGGATGCAAGGTCGTCGGCGTGACGATCAGCGAGCAGCAGCTCGACGCGGCGCGCCGTCGCGTCGACCAGGCGGGGCTCGGGGGCCAGGTCGACATCCGGTTGCAGGACTACCGCCGCCTCGAGGGCGAGGAGTTCGATGCCATCTCCTCCATCGGCATGTCCGAGCACGTCGGGCACGAGCGCATCGACCAGTACTTCGCCGTGCTCCGCTCCCTCCTCGTTCCAGGCGGTCGCATGCTCAACCACGCCATCTCCGCCGTGGGCAGCTCGCGAATCGGCCGCAGGACCTTCATGGGCCGATACGTGTTCCCCGACGGGGAGCTCCTCGACGTGGCCGACACGGTGTCTTCGATGGAGCGCGCTGGCTTCGAGGTCCGCGACGTCGAAGCGCTGCGCGAGCACTACGCGCTCACCCTGCGCGCCTGGGTGGCGAACCTCGAGCAGCACTGGGACGACGCCGTCGCGCTCGTGGGTGTGCGTCGAGCACGCGTCTGGCGGCTCTACATGGCGGCGTCAGCCATTGGGTTCGAAGACGGGGGATTGGGGGTGCACCAGGTGCTCGGCGTCGTCCCGGCGCCGACCGGCGCCAGCAGCATGCCGCCGACGCGTGACTACTGGGCAACCGCCTGAGGGCTGGCTGTCATCCGTGCGGTCGTCTGTCCTCCGGGGCGCTCCGCGGTTGGCTGGTCTGGTGGTGTCCGGCTGCGCGGCGTGGGCGCTCGAGGACCTCGCCGAGCTCGGTGGGAGAGAGGATCCGATGGGCCCTGGCTCGGTGGCGCCGCCACGCGATCACGAGGATCATGATCGCGACGATGAACAGCCAGCTCATAGCCGAGACCCCGAGGGCGCTCGGTCCGCACCGAGGCCGACGCTCGGGTGGCGGCCCATGTCC
>DATCYI010000554.1:0-7364 GCA_036570385.1 Acidimicrobiales bacterium
GCCGGCCTTCATGTCGCAGGCGCCGCGCCCGTGGAGCGCCCCGTCGACGATGCTGCCGCTGAACGCATCGCGGCCGGTCCACGCTCCCAGGTCGCCCTCGGGCACCACGTCGACGTGGCCGTTGAGCATCAGCGAGGGACCGTCGCCGCTCCCGGGGAGACGCCCCACCAGCCCCCACGCCTCGGTGCGCTCCACCTCGCTGCCCGGGAAGTCGTGAGCCGCCATCAGATCGGCCAGCGGGAGCGGCCAGTGGTCGACCTCGAGGCCATCGGAGGTGAGGGCGGCCGCCATGTGGTCCTGGATCTCGTGCTCCGCATCCGACCCGGACACGCTGGGGATCCGGACCAGCTCGCGGAGAGCGCCGACCATCGCCGACTCATCCGCGTCGATCTGCTCGAGGACCCGGGCCCGCCAGTCGGTCGTCATCCGCGGGAGGGTAGTGGCGCCTCGCGATCGCAGCAGGGGGCGCTTGGTCGCGGCTTCGATCCCTGGGCGGCCGGTCCCGTAGCCTCTGGGCGTGAGCTGGCGATTCGCGACGACACCGAAGTGGATCGTGCGCCACGTCCTCGTGGTCGCCGTGGTGGGCGCCACCCTGTGGGCCGGCTTCTGGCAGCTGCGACGGCTCGACGAGAAGCGTGACCAGCGCGATCAGGTGGAGGCGCAGCAGCACCAGCCCGTCATCGACATCGCCAGCGTGATCCCCGCTGACGTCGAGGTCGGCGACGCGGCGGTCGAGGCCGTGGTCTACCGACCCGTGACCGCCACCGGCACCTACGCCGACGACGAGACGGTGGTGGTCGAGAACCGCAGCTACAACGGAGCACCCGGCGGATGGGTGCTGACGCCGCTCGTGCTCGACGACGGCACCGCCGTGGTGGTGAACCGCGGCTTCGTCGGCTTCGATCGCGAAGGAGCGGTCGTCGCGCCGCCGGCACCGGCAGGCGAGGTGACCGTCCGGGGCCTGCTCCGGGAGAGCCAGGAGCGGGGGAGCATCGGCCGGGTCGACCCCTCCGGCGAGGAGCTCGACGTGCTCGCGCGGGCCGACATCGACCGCTACCAGGAGCAGGTCGAGGCCGACCTGTACCCGGTCTACCTGCAGCTGGAGGAGAGCGACCCGCCCGAGCCGGAGCCCGCCGCCGGCGAGCCCCAGATCGTCACGCTCGGCCCGCCCGAGACCGATCTCGGCCCCCACCTCGGCTACGCCGTCCAGTGGTTCATCTTCAGCGCCATAGCGGCCGGCGGCTACCTGCTGCTGCTCCGCCGCGTGGCCAAGGACTCGGCCAAGTCCGATGCGGCCGTCGCGAAGGCCGACGACCTCGACCATGAGCTCGAGGAGCTCCTGCGCTCCGAGCGCTGACCCTGTGAGCACCACGAGCCGCGACCGCATCATCGCGGCCACCTACGCCTGCGTCACCCGCCTGGGCATGGCCAAGACGACGATGGAGGACATCGCCCGCGAGGCCGACCTGTCCCGCGCCACCCTCTATCGGGCCTTCCCGGGCGGGCGCGACGAGGTGCTCGATGCGGTCGTCACCTGGGAGGTCGCCCGCTTCTTCGAGCGGGTGAGCGAGGCCATCCACGCCGACGAGCTCGACGCGGTCACCCTGCTCGAGCAGGGCCTGGTGGCCGCGCACGAGTCGCTCGAGCACCACGAGCTGCTCCAGCGCCTGCTGCGCGACGAGGCCGACCAGGTCCTGCCGCCCCTGGCCAACGTGATGCCGCTGGTGCAGCGGGTGCTCGCCGACTGGTTCCGCCCTCGTCTGGCCGCCGCCGGCCTGCGTCCAGGGGTCGACCTCGCCCAGGCGTCCGACCTGGTGGCGCGCATGGCCCTGTCCTACATCGGCAGCCAGGGCCGCTGGGACCTGACGGACCGAGCCCAGGTCCGCCGCCTGGTGCGCGACCACCTCCTGGCCGGGATCCTCGACACCAGGTAGATCTGTGGGCGCCAGAGCACGCAATGCGTGCCTACGCGCCCACAGATCTCGTGTGCGATCGCTGAGGTGTGACCCAAGTCGCACCTCAGGTCGTTGACGGTGAGACAACCTTCTTCTTATTGTCGCAAGCGATGGGGCCCACCTCTGTGATCGATGGTGCTGACGCGCTCGATGAGCGGGTCCTCACCGCGATGGTCGACTGCATCGGCCGGTGGGGGATCGCCAAGACCACCGCCGACGACATCGCCCGCACCGCCGGCATCTCCCGGGCCACGCTCTACCGGGCCTTCCCGGGCGGCAAGGACGTGGTTTTCGATGCGCTGCTCCAGCGCGAGACGGCCCGCTTCTTCGCTGCGGTCACCGGCCCCCTCGAAGCCGCGGAGCACCTCGAGGACCTCGTCGTGCTCGGCGCAGTCGAGGCCGCTCGCTTCCTAGCGGAGCACGAAGCCCTGCGCTACGTGATCGCCCACGAGCCGGAGCGGGTGCTCCCGGCGTTCGCCTTCCACCGCCTCGATCGCGTGCTGGCCCTCGCCACGTCGTTCGCCGCCCCCCACCTGGCTCGCTTCGTCGCCGACCCCAACTTGGCCGCCTCCGGCGCCGAGTGGCTCGCGCGGCTCCTGCTCTCCTACGCCACGAACCCGTCCCCGGATCTCACCCTCACCGACGAGGCGAGCGTCCGGACCTTCGTGCGCACCTACGTGATGCCCGTCCTCCAACCCGACCAGAGCTGATCTCCCGTCCCGAACCAAGGAGCACCATGTCCACCAACGAAGAGCTGATCGGCCGTGCCGACGTCAACGACCTCGAGGCGATCCTCGGCATCACCAACACCGATGTCGACGCCGCGATCCACGCCGTCAAGGACAACGCCGAGGCGATCTTCACCTGGGACTACGAGAAGGGCGCTCGCCCGGCGCTGAACCGGCTCTACGAGAAGGCCAAGCACTCGCAGTGGAACGGCGAGACCGACCTGCCCTGGGACACCGACGTGGACCAGGAGAAGGTGGTGGCCGAGAACGCCATGGCGAGCGGCGGCTTCGATGCCGACATCGACGTGAGCGGCACCCCGATGGAGAAGTGGGACGAGAACGACTGGCTGAAGTTCGGCGTCGAGAGCCAGAACTGGATGCTCAGCCAGTTCATGCACGGCGAGCAGGGCGCGCTGATCTGCACCGCGAAGATCGTGGAGACCGTGCCGTGGATCGACGCGAAGTACTACGCGTCGACGCAGGTCATGGACGAGGCCCGCCACGTCGAGGTGTTCGCCAAGTACCTCGACTCCAAGCTGTCGGGCCACTACCCGATCAACGCCCACCTCGGCATGCTGCTCGACGACATCGTCGAGGACTCCCGGTGGGACATGACCTACCTCGGCATGCAGATCATGGTCGAGGGCCTGGCCCTCGCCGCCTTCGGCTTCATGCACCAGATGACCACGGAGCCGCTCCTCAAGCAGCTGCTCCGCTACGTGATGAGCGACGAGGCGCGCCACGTGGCCTTCGGCGTGCTGTCGCTGAAGGAGTACTACACGGAGCTCAGCGACGCCGAGATGCTCGAGCGCCAGGAGTTCGCGTTCGAGGCGGCCGTGCGCATGCGCGACCGGTTCCTCCAGCAGGAGGTGTGGGACCGCATGGGCGTCGATCCCAAGGTCGCCGCCAAGATGGTGATGCAGGCCCCGCAGCGCCAGCTCTTCCAGAGCATGCTGTTCTCGAAGATCGTGCCGAACTGCAAGAAGCTCGGCCTGCTCGACCGCAACGACCACTGGCTCCGGGGCAAGTTCACGGAGCTCGGCGTGATCCAGTTCGAGGACTGGGCCGACACCGAAGAGGAGTACGAGACCTTCGCCCTCGCTCAGGGCGAGGTCGCCTCCTGAGCACTGCATCGGCCGCCTGAGCGCGACCTCCGAGCCGCTTGCCGGCTCGGAGGTCCAGGCAGGCCCACTAGTAGGGTTGGGTCGCCATGAGCACGCCCTCCGACCCCCGCACGCTGGTCCTCCACGGTCTGCGGATAAAGGGCGTGGTCGAGGCCGACGTGGTGGCCGATGCGGTCGAGCTGCCGCTGGCGACCACCTGCACGGAGATCGACGAGCTGGTGCGCACCGGGCTGGTCGTCCACCGCTCCGGGGCCCTCACCGGCTTCACGCTCACCCGCGACGGCCGCGAGGAGCACGCCCGCGTCGTGGCCCTCGAGGTCGACCAGGCCCACCTGCGCGACGAGCTGCAGCTCGTCTACGAGCGCTTCGCCGCCCTCAACCCGCAGCTCCTGACGCTGTGCACCGACTGGCAGCTGCGCACCGAGCGGGGCGCTCCCGTGCGCAACGACCACTCCGATCCGGCGTACGACCGCGCCGTGATCGACCGCCTCGAATCTCTGCACGAGCTGGCGCTGCCCATCTGCCACGATCTGGCCTCCCTGCTCGACCGCTATCGGCCCTACGGCGCGCGCTTCGACCACGCAATCGAGCGGGTGCGCGCCGGCGACCTCGACTGGTTCACCAAGCCCATGATCGCCAGCTACCACACCGTCTGGTTCGAGCTGCACGAGGACCTCCTCGTCACGCTCGGGATCACCCGTGGCGCCGAGGTGCCCGCATGAGCCGCACCGCCCGTCTGGGCAAGGTCCTCACCGCGATGGTCACCCCGTTCACCCCCGAGGGCGAGGTCGACCTCGACGGTGTCGTCACCCTGGCCCGGTACCTCGTCGACCACGGCAACGACGGTCTCGTGCTGTCAGGCACCACAGGCGAGGCGCCCACCCTCACCGACGACGAGAAGCTGGAGCTGTTCACAGCGGTGCGCGACGCGGTCGACGTCCCCCTCTGGGCGGGCGTCGGCAGCAACGACACCCGCCACACCTGTGGGCTGGCGGCGCGTGCCGCCGACACCGGCGTCGACGCCCTGCTCGTCGTCACGCCGTACTACAACCGCCCGTCCCAGGCCGGGCTCGAGGCCCACTTCGGCGCCGTCGCCGCGGCGTCCGACCTCCCCGTCGTCATGTACGACATCCCCGGCCGCACGGGTCGCAAGATCAGCACCGAGGTGCTCATCCGCCTGGCCAACGAGGTCGACACGATCGTCGGCATCAAGGACGCGTCGGGGAACCCGGGCGAGACCGGCAAGGTGATCGCCTCCGCGCCCGACGACTTCGCGGTCTGGTCGGGCGACGACCCGATGACCCTGCCGCTCCTCGCGGTCGGCGCGGTAGGCGTGGTGGGAACCGCCACGCACTGGTGCGGCGAGCACATGAGCGAGCTGGTCGCGGCGTTCGAGAAGGGCGACCACGCCCGCGCCCGCGAGATCAACGCCTCGCTGTTCCCGTCCTACGAGTACGAGAGCCGCGAGACCGCCCAGTTCGCCCTCGCCGTGAAGGTCGCGATCCGCAACCTCGGCCTCCCCGCCGGCCCGTGCCGCCTGCCCATCGGTCCGGAACCCGATGCTCTCGACGGCGAGGCCCGCGCCGTCCTAGAAGGCCTCGGCCTGTTGCCGTGAACGGGCGTCCGAGCCCGCTCGGCCAGTAGGTTCGGGCGATGGCCGCACCGGTGAAGATCACGTTCCTCGGCGGTCTCGGCGAGATCGGCCGCAACTGCATGGTGTTCGAGCTGGACGACAAGCTCCTCCTGCTCGACTGCGGTCTGATGTTCCCCGAGCTCGACATGCTCGGCATCGACCTCGTCCTGCCCGACTTCACGTGGCTGCGCGAGAACAAGGACCGCATCATCGGGTGCATCGTCACCCACGGCCACGAAGACCACGTCGGGGCGCTGTCCTACATCCTGCGAGAGATGTCGTTCCCGGTGTACGGCTCGGCCCTCGCCCTCGGCATCGCCCGCAACCGCATCGAAGAGGCGGGGCTGCTCGGCCAGACGCAGCTCATCCCCGTCACCGACGGCGAGCGCCGCAAGATCGGTCCGTTCGACGTGGAGTTCATCCCCGTCACCCACTCCGTGCCCCACGGCTTCGCCACCGCCTTCCACACCGAGCAGGGCGTCATCCTGCACACCGGCGACTGGAAGCTCGATCTCACCCCGGTCGATGGCCGCCTCACCGACCTCACCCGCATGGGATCGATCGCCTACGAGCACGGCATCCGCCTGCTGCTCGGCGACTCCACCAACGCCGACTCGCCGGGGCACTCCCGCAGCGAGAAGAGCGTTGGAGGCGTGCTCTACGACCTCTTCCACGCCCACGAGGGGCGGCGGATCATCATCGCCTGCTTCGCCAGCCACATCCACCGGGTGCAGCAGATCGCCGACGCGGCCGTGGCGTTCGGTCGCAAGATCGCCACCATCGGCCTGTCGATGAAGAAGAACGTGAAGCTGGCGCGGGAGATGGGCCTGCTCACCATCCCAGAGTCGGCGCTCATCGACATCGAGCGCATCGGCGACTACCCCGACAGCCAGATCTGCGTGATCTCCACCGGCAGCCAGGGCGAGCCGATGTCGGCGCTCACACGGATGGCCAACCAGGAGAACCGCTGGCTGGAGGTGGGGGCCGGCGACACCGTCATCCTCAGCTCGCACCCGATCCCGGGCAACGAGATGGATGTCAGCAAGGTGATCGACGGCCTCACGCGCCTCGGCACCAAGGTGGTGCACTCCGGCCTTCACGACGTGCACGCCACCGGCCACGCCAAGCAGGAGGAGATCAAGACCCTCCTGTCGGTCACCGAGCCGCAGTGGCTCATCCCGGTGCACGGCGAGTACCGCCACCTCGTCGCCCACGCCGAGCTCGGCCAGGCCATGGGCATCCCCGAGGCCCGCACCCTCGTGTGCGAGGACGGCGACCAGATCACAATCGACGACGACGGGATCTCCCGCACCGGCCAGGTGCCGGCGGGGTTCCTGTTCGTCGACGGCATCGTGGGCGACGTGGGCCAAGGCGTGCTCCGCGACCGGCGGGTCCTCGCCGAGGAGGGCGTCGTCGTGGTCGTCGTGTCGGTCGCCATCGAGGACGGCGCCATCCTCACCGGCCCCGAGATCATCACCCGAGGTTGGGTCTACGCACCCGAGGCCGAGGCCCTCCTCGAGGAGTGCGCGGACGCCGTGCGCCAGGCCCTCAAGGACGTCTTCGCCGACGACAAGACCCCTGACAGCGACGCCATCCAGCGCGCGGTGCGCCGCTCCGCCGGCCGCTTCGTAAACGACAAGACCAAGCGCAAGCCCATGATCGTCCCGGTCGTGATGGAGGCGTAAGAGGTCTCGTCCTCGCTCGCCTCCGGCGAGCTGCGGCGAGTTTGTCCTGTGAGGGCCGCCCGCTGGGCGGCCCTCACTGATTGCCTGCTGCTCCGGGGCGGCGGAGCCACCCCTCCGCGGGCAGGGGGCTCCGGCGGAGCCTCCGCCCCCCGCACCCCCCACCGGCTCGCTGCGCTCGCAGTAGCCCGCGGCCCCCGTTGCGGGCGCGGGGGCGGGGGGTCTGGGGGGCAGAGGCTCCT
>DATCYI010000555.1:0-4403 GCA_036570385.1 Acidimicrobiales bacterium
GTGGCCGCGCTGATCTCGTCGGCGGCGCGCTGGCACGCGTCGAGCTTGCGGCTGGCGATGACGACGTCGGCGCCGGCCTCGGCGAAGCCCTCGGCAACCGCGCGGCCGATGCCTCGGCTGCCCCCGGTGACGACTGCGACCTTGCCTGTGAGATCGACCTGCTGCACGGAGCGCTCGCTTTCGAGATCTGTGGGCGCACAGGCACGCATTGCGTGCTCTGGCGCCCACAGATCTTGGGTTTGGCGGGGTAGAGCGTGAGTGGCGTCACACGATAGTGTCGTTCTCATCCGATAGTTACGAGCGCACGGCCGGCGGTTATCGGGCGTGCCGGGACCGCGGCCGGCACGGTCGCAGGGGGACGAACCGTGAAGCGCTTGCTCATCGATGGCCAGCTGGTCGATCCAGGGAAGACCTACCCCTCGTACAACCCGGCCACGGGTGAGCTGATCGAGGACGCGCCCGAGGCCAGCGTCGAGCACGCCGAGGCCGCCATCGCCGCGGCGCGCCGGGCCTTCGACGAGACGACCTGGTCCACCGACGTCGACACCCGCGTCCGCTGCCTGCGCCAGCTGCAGGAGGCGCTCGAGCGCCACCGCGACGAGTTCGCCCAGCTCACCATCGCCGAGTGCGGCCACACCCACATGCTCGTCAGCGGCCCGGCCCTCGACTCGCCCGTCGCCCTCCTCGGCTACTACGCCGACCTCGCCGAGAAGTTCACCTTCAGCGAGGACATCGGCGCTCACGACGGCATGGCCGGCGTGTCGCGCCGCTGGGTGGAGCGCGAGGCCGCCGGCGTCGTGGCGGGGATCGTCGCGTACAACTACCCGATGCAGCTGTCGCTGGTGAAGCTGGCCCCTGCGCTCGCCGCCGGCTGCACCGTCGTGCTCAAGGGCGCGCCCCAGGCGCCCCTGCTGGCCGCTGCGCTCGGCGAGCTGATCGCCAACGAGACCGACATCCCCGCCGGCGTCGTCAACGTGCTCGCCTCGTCCGACCCGGCGGTGGGCGAGCTGCTCACCACCCATCCCGACGTCGACATGGTCAGCTTCACGGGCTCCACCCCGGTGGGTCGCAAGATCATGGCGGCCGCCAGCTCGACGGTGAAGCGGGTGTTCCTGGAGCTCGGCGGCAAGTCGGCGATGATCATGCTCGACGACGCCGAGCCCGAGTTCACGCCGCTCATCGCGGCCATGACCATCTGCTCGCACGCCGGGCAGGGCTGCGCCATCACGTCCCGCCTGCTGGTGCCGCGCTCGCAGCACGACGAGATCGTCGCCAAGGTCGCCCAGCACCTCGAGGGCGTGAAGGTCGGCGATCCGTCGGATCCCGAGGTTTACATGGGCCCGCTGATCAGCGAGGCCCAGCGCGAGAAGGTGCACGGCATGGTCGAGCGTGCGGTCGCCGCCGGCGCCACCCTCGTCATGGGGGGTCATCCGATCGAGGGGCCCGGCTACTTCTACGCGCCGACCCTGCTAACCAACGTCGATCCCGACAGCGAGGTCGCGCAGGACGAGCTGTTCGGCCCGGTGCTCGTCGTCATCGCCTACGACGACGTCGACGACGCCGTGCGCATCGCCAACAACTCGATCTTCGGTCTCTCGGGCGGCGTCTACGGCGCCGACACCGACCGCGCCTTCGAGGTCGCTCGCCGCATCCGCACCGGCACCGTCGCCGTGAACGGGGGTGGCTGGTTCGCTCCCGACGCGCCCTTCGGTGGCTACAAGCAGTCGGGCATCGGCCGGGAGATGGGCGACGCCGGGCTCATGGAGTTCCTCGAGACTAAGACCATCGCCGCGCCTGTCAGCTGAGGAGGCTAATCGTGGCCATCGTCGATCAACCCACCTCGAGCGTCGAGCTCGCCGTCACGCCGATCGCGGGCTCGCTCGGCGCCATCATCGGTGGGGTCGACCTGGCCCACCTCGATGACGACTCCGTGGCGGCCATCCGTCGGGCCTGGCTCGAGCACAAGGTCGTGTTCTTCCGCGACCAGGAGCTCACGCCGGAGCACTTCCTGGCCTTCGCGGCCCGCATGGGTGAGCTGGCCGAGTACCCCTTCGTACCCGGCATCGACGGCTACCCGCAGATCATCGCGGTCACGAAGCTGCCGCATGAGACGGTGAACTTCGGCGGCATCTGGCACTCCGACACCGCCTACCTCGACGAGCCGCCGATGGCCACGATGCTCCTCGCCCGCGAGGTCCCGCCGGCCGGGGGCGACACGCTCTTCGCCGACATGTACGCCGCGTTCGAGTCGCTGTCGCCCGCGATGCAGGCGATGCTCGAGCCGCTGCGCGCCGTCAACAGCTCGGCCCTCGCCGACGTCACCAAGACCCGCGAGGACCGGGTGCGCGAGGGCGGAGGCTCGGCCGACGAGCTGGCGCTCTACGAGGCGGTGCACCCGGTGGTGCGCACGCATCCCGAGACCGGCCGCAAGGCGCTCTACGTGAACTCCGCCCACACCGCGCGCTTCGAGGGGATGACCGAAGAGGAGAGCCGGCCGCTGCTGCAGTTCCTCTTCCAGCACCAGGTGCGCCCCGAGCTGACCTGCCGCTTCAGCTGGGAGGTCGGGTCGCTAGCGCTGTGGGACAACCGCTGCGCCCAGCACAACCCGGTGAACGACTACCACGGCCACACCCGCGTGATGCACCGCATCACGCTGCAGGGCGACCGCCCGCGCTGAGCGCGCTCAGGTCGAGAGGATGGTGACGCCGGCCGTGCCCGGCGCGCCGTAGAGCTGCCCGTAGCCCACCTTGGGCTCGCCGGGCACCTGGCGGTCGCCGGCGGTGCCGCGCAGCTGGTGCACCAGCTCGTGCACCTGCCTCAGGCCCGACGCGCCCACGGGCTCACCGTTGGCGATCAGCCCGCCGTCGGTGTTGATGGGCAGCCGCCCGGTGATCTCGGTCTCGCCGGCCTGCACGAGCTCCTCCTGCTCACCGTCGGCGCAGAAGCCGTTCTCGGCCATGTGGATGATCTCGGCTCCGGCGTCGGTGTCCTGGATCTGGATGACGTCGACGTCGGACGGGCCGAGGCCGGCGATCTCGTAGGCGGCGCGGGACGCCTCGACGGTGGGGCCGTCGACGGGCGTGGACGAGGCCCACGTGCCGTGGACCTCGAGCGCCCCGAGGTTGCGGGTGCGCACGGCGGTGGCCTTCACGAAGATCGGCTTCGACGTGTAGCGGTGGGCCTCGGAGGCCCGGCACACGACCACCGCGGCGGCGCCCTCGTCGGGGGCGCAGAACATGAACTGGCGCAGCGGGTGGTTGAGCATCGGCGACTCGAGGATCTGCTCCTCGGTGAGCGGCTTGCGGCGGAACGCGTTCGGGTTCTTCTCGCCGTGACGGAACGCCTTGGCCGCCACCTTGGCCAGCGTGCTCTCGCTGATGCCGTGGTCGTGCATGTACCGGTTGATCTTCATGCCGAAGAACTTCGTGGTCATGAAGTGCCCGGTCTCGCCGTACCAGGCCGGCAGGGCGTACTCGACGGAGTCGGCCGAGAAGGCGCCCGCGGGGTGCTTGTCCATCCCGATGGCGACGCCCATGTCGTACGCGCCGAGACCGACCATCTGGACCACGAGGTCGAGGGAGGTCGCGGCGGTGGCGCAGCCGTTGTAGACGTTGGTGAAGGGGATGCCCCGCGGCCCGAGGTAGGTGACGACCGAGTCGGGGTTGTCGACCTCGTAGCTGCCGCCGACCGCGAACTGAACGTCCTTCCACTCGACGCCGGCGTCGCCCAGCGCGAGGCGGGTGGCGTCGGCGCCCATCTGCACCGCCGACTTCCCGGGGAACCGGCCGAAGGGGTGGAGGCCGACTCCGATGATCGCGACATCTTCCACGTTGGCTCCTCTGCCTACTGCTCGGTGACCGGGGCGAACGCGTAGGTCATGACCTCGTTGCCGTCGGCGTCGGTGGCGAACGGGATAACGACCAGCTCGACGGGCATGTCGAAGCGGAGCTTGGCGGGGTCGGCCTCGGTGAGGCGTGCCTCCACCATGATCTCGCCCTGCAGGTCGACCCAGCCGATGCCGTAGGGCTGGAACTCCTTGCCCACGGGCGTCAGGTACGGCGGGGCCACCGGCGGGAACTCCTGGGTGGTCCACGTGTGCAGCGTGCCGGTGCGAGGCAGGTGGTGCTCGCTGGTGGTGCCGCCACAGCTCGGGCAGTGGGACTGCACGGGGAAGGTCAGCGCGGCGCAGCTGTCGCAGCGCGAGCCGATGAGCTGCGGCTGCTCGGCCGGCCAGGTGAAGAGGCTGGGGGCGATCTCGACTTGAGCCAGCGTGACTCCTGGGTTCGGCATCGACGAAGGCCGGTGCGGTGGACACGGCGAGATTAGGGCGGTCTCCGCAATCGGCGCAATCGCTTCCGTCAGCGGAGAACGTGCCTCTCCGATCAGGCTGCGGGCGGCCGGAT
>DATCYI010000556.1:0-2794 GCA_036570385.1 Acidimicrobiales bacterium
GATCGTCGACACTGTGCGCTGGACGCAGCACGAGCTCATGGCCGCCGACGAGCGGATCGTCGTGCTGGGAGAGGACGTCGGGCCTCGGGGCGGGGTGTTCCGCGCCACCGACGGCCTGGCCGCCGAGTTCGGATCGGGCCGGGTCCTCGACACCCCCCTCGCCGAGAGCTCGATCATCGGGATCGGGATCGGCATGGCGCTGGCCGACCTCCGCCCCATCGTCGAGATCCAGTTCGCCGACTTCATCCACTCGGGGTTCGACCAGCTGGTGTCGGAGGCGGCTCGCATCCACTACCGCTCCGACGGCGACTTCGCCGTGCCGATGGTGGTGCGCACGCCCTGGGGCGGTGGGGTGCACGGCGCGCTGTACCACTCCCAGGCCATCGAGGCCTTCTACGCCCACGTGCCCGGCCTGAAGGTGGTGGCGCCCTCAACTCCGGCCGACGTGTGCGGGATGCTGCGCGCCGCCGTCGACGACCCCGATCCCGTCCTGTTCCTCGAGCACAAGCGCACGTACCGGCTGATCAGCGGGCTGGTGCCCGACGACACGAGCTGGCAGGTGCCGATCGGGCTTGCCGACGTGGCCAGGCCGGGCGACGACCTCACGGTCGTCACCTACGGGCTGCACCGCCACCTCTGCATCGAGGCGGCGGAGCACCTCGCCTCGGAGACGGGCGCGTCGATCGAGGTCGTCGACCTGCGCACGATCTCCCCGCTCGACCGCGACACGGTGCTGGCCTCGGTGGCCAAGACCGGCCGGTGCCTGGTCGTCCACGAGGACAACCGCAGCTTCGGCGCCGGCGCCGAGGTGGCGGCCCTGGTGGCAGAGGAGGCGTTCTGGGACCTCGATGCGCCGGTGCGCCGCCTGGCCACCGCCGACGTGCCGAGCTACCCCTTCGCCGCCCAGCTCGAGGCCGAGCTCTTCATCGACACCCCGAAGATCATCGCCGCCATGGAGCAGTCCCTCTCCGACTAGCGAAGATCCGGCGAACCTGCGGCCCTTCCTCGCGGTTTTCGAGAGGTTTGGGCCGCAGGTTCGTTGGTTTGGCGGGAGGCGGCCCGCCGTGGATCGGCGGCGGTGAGGGCCTGGTACGTTCCCTTCGGATGCGCAAGATCGGGCAGATCGTCGCGGTGGCGATGGCGCTGGTCGCCGTCGGGGCGGTGCTGATCGGCTGGCTGCAGGAACCCGATCCCATCACCGCCGACGAGGCCGTGGAGGTGGCCACCGACGCGCTCCGCAGCGCCGACGTGGACGGACGTGTGGCCGCGGACGCGAGCTCCGGCACCTACGAGCCCACCTCCGGTGACCCGGTCGAGGTGTGGAAGACGGTCGCCACCCTCGACGGTGGTGGCACGATCAGCCTCTGGCTGGCCCAGGACGACGGCGAGCCGGTGTTCCTCGACGACCGCAGCCCGAGCGGGGCGACGCAGCTCCTGAGCGAAGCCCAGTTCGACGCGCTGGCCGACCACGAGCCCGACGTCGGCGGCGAGCGGCTGCTCCGCAACATCGTCCTCACCGTGGCCGCCGGCTTCATCGCCGTGCTCGCCGCCCTCCTCGCCAGCATCCAGATCGGCCTCACCAAGGAGCAGGCATGACCACCGCCTCGAGCGCCCTCGTCGAGCACCTCCTGCGACACAGCGTCCGGCGGGGCAGCTTCACCCTGAAGTCGGGCAAGCCGACCGACTGGTTCATCGACGCCAAGCAGACGACCTGCCGCCCCGACGGCATGCTCTTGGTCGCCGACGCTGCCCTGGCGGTGCTCCCCGACGACGTGACCGCCATCGGCGGGCTCACCATGGGCGCCGACTCGGTCGCCTTCGGGATCGCGGCCATCGCTGCCGCGCGCGGACGCGAGCTGCGCAGCTTCAGCGTCCGCAAGGAGGTCAAGGACCACGGCGCGGGGGGCCGGATCGCCGGCGCCCTCGAGCCGGGCGATCGCGTGGTGATCACCGAGGACGCCGTCACCCGCGGCGTCTCGATGCTCGAAGCCGCGGAGGTCGTGCGCGAGGTCGGCGCCGAACCGGTGCTGCTCCTGCCCGTCGTCGACCGCGGTGGCACGGTCGAGGCGATGGCCGCCGAGCACGGGCTGCCGCTCATCGCGCTGGTCACCGCGCCCGACCTCGGCTTCCCCTACGAGGGCCCGCTGGAGCCCTGAGAGACCCTTTGGGGCTCAGCGGTGGCGGGCTGCCTCGAGACGCCGCCGGCGGTACTCGGCCCGCTCGTCGGGCTCGACCAGGAGCACGGCGTTGGCCAGGCGCACCAGCCAGCCCGGGTCGAAGGGCTTGCTGACCACCTCGAGGGCACCGAGCTCGAGCACCTCGGCGACGTGGCGGTCGCGGTCGGTCGAGAGCGCGGTGATCACGATGATCGGTGGCGCCTCGGCGACGTCGATGCGGCGCAGCACCTCCCACCCGTCGATGCCCGGCATCATCATGTCGAGCAGGACGAGGTCGGTCTCCGCCTCCGCGAGGTGCGCCAGCGCGCGGGCACCGTCGGCGGCCTCGGCGATCTGGTGGCCGTCGGCTCCGAGCTCGACCCGCAGCAGGAGGCGGATGTCGGGATCGTCGTCGACGACGAGGATCCGGCTCACCGCGGTGCCGTGGTCATCGCTAGTGGTGCGTCGTCGAGATGGCGACGTGGGATCGGCGAGTCATCGGCGTCGCTGGCAAGGATCGACGACGAAGGCGCAGCCGTAGCTGCGGCGAGGAGGAGGACGCCGTCCAGCGGCGTCGATGGCCGGCGAGACCCGGCGCATCATCTTGGCGACACACCACTAGAAGCGGACCTGTCCGG
>DATCYI010000557.1:0-5008 GCA_036570385.1 Acidimicrobiales bacterium
CCGGTGATGAGCTCGAGGATCCGCAGGCCCTCCTCGCGGTCGCGCCAGCCCCACAGCATCATCGACACGGCACCGAGGTCCATGCCGTTGGTGGCGAGGAACAAGGTGTGGCTGGTGATCCGGTTGATCTCGGTGAGGAGCATGCGGATCCACTGCGCCCGCTCGGGGATGTCCTGGTCGATGCCCAGGAGCTTCTCCGTGGTCATCGAGAAGACGAGCTCGTTGAACAGCGGGGATGCGTAGTCCATCCGGGTGACGTTCGTCGGGCCCTGGAGGTAGGTGAGGTCCTCGCCGGTCTTCTCCATGCCGGTGTGGAGGTATCCCACGATCGGCTTGGTGCGCAGCACCATCTCGCCTTCGAGCTCGAGCATGAGGCGCAGCACACCGTGGGTGGACGGGTGCTGCGGACCCATGTTGATGATCATCGTCTCGTCGTCGGACGGCTCTTCGCTGGTGAAGGTGGCCGCATCGGCCTCCGACATGCGCAGGGTGGCGCCGACCTCGCGCATCACCTCGGCGGCGTCGGCCGAGCCGCGCCGGGTCATCTCCTGGGCGCCCTCGGAGGTGGCGCGGCGCAGGCGCCGGTTGCTGAGATCAGCGGGCATCGCTGGGCTCCTTGAACTGAACCGGGATGCGTCCGATGGCCTCGCTCTTGCGCAGCGGGTGCCCGATCCAGTCCTCGGGCATGAGGATCCGGGTGAGGTCGGGGTGGCCCTCGAAGCGGATGCCGAACATGTCGTACACCTCGCGCTCCATCGCCTCGGTGCCGGGGTGGACCTCGAACAGCGACGGGCAGGTGGCGTCGTCCTCCGGTACCTGGACCCGGAGCCGCAGGCGGGATCGGTCGGTCAGCGACAGGAGCGCGACGACGACCTCGTAGCGCTCCGGGGCGACGCCTTCGGGCAGGCCGCGGTCGCCGGGGTGCGCGAGGTAGTCGACGGCGGTGACGTCGATGCACATCGCGTACCCCTCCTCTCGCAGCGTGCGCACGAGGGTCGGGAGCTCCTCACGGGTGGGGTGGAGGACCTTGCGGCCGTGGCTCCAGGTGACCAGCGCGCCGTGGTCGCGCTCGGGCTCGGGCACCGCGGGCGCCTGCTCCTCGGGCGCGGTGGCGCCGTCGTCGGTGGTGCCGTCAGCCATCAGCGAGCCTCGGTCGAGAGCGTGACGGGCTGGCTGGTGGGCGCCTCGGGCGAGTGCTCGAGGTGGATGCCGAGGCCCTGCGTGGAGCTGCGGCGCCGGGTGAGCTCGGTGTTGCGGATCTTCTCGTGGATCGTGTTGATGGCGTGGATGAGCGTCTCAGGGCTCGGCGGGCAGCCCGGCGCGTAGACGTCGACGGGCACGATCTGGTCGACGCCCTGCACGATCGCGTAGTTGTTGAACATGCCACCGCTGCTGGCGCAGACGCCCATGCTGAGCACCCACTTGGGCTCCATCATCTGGTCGTAGACCTGGCGCAGGACCGGCGCCATCTTCTGGCTGACCCGTCCGGCCACGATCATGAGGTCGGCCTGGCGCGGCGACGCCCGGAAGGTCTCCATGCCGAAGCGGGCGAGGTCGTAGTGGGGGCCGCCGGCGCCCATCATCTCGATGGCGCAGCAGGCCAGGCCGAAGGTGGCCGGCATGAGGGAGTACTGCCGGGCCCAGTTGACGAGGTCTTCCAGCTTCCCCGTGAAGAAGTTGTGGTCGAGGCCCTCGAGCCCCTTCTCCATCTGCCACTGCATCAGGATGCGACCTCCACGTCGTCGCCCGCCGCGTGACGCCCCTCGCTCCCCACCCTACGGATGGTGGAGCGGGTGGTGCGATCCGCCGACACCATCGGTGTCAGACGGCGCTGCTTGTCGGCCGGACCCCAGTCGAGCGCGCCGTTGCTCAGCAGGTAGAGGAACGAGGCGAACACCGCCACCGCGAACACGAGCACCTCCACCAGGCCGAAGGCGCCGAGGTCGCGGTAGATGACCGCCCACGGGTAGAGGAAGATGATCTCGATGTCGAACACGATGAAGATCATCGCGATCAGGTAGAAGCGCACCGGGAAGCGCTGGAGCGTCTCAGGTCCGGGGACGATGCCCGACTCGTAGGGCGCTCGCTTGGCAGCGGTGGTGGCGCGCGGGGCCAGCAGCCGGGAGGCCAGGAGGCTCACACCGGCGAACGCGACGGCCAGGACGACCAGCGCGACGACGGGGAGGTACTGGCCCACCGATCAGGCCTTGGTGGGAGCGGGGACGAGGCCGCGGACCTCGGCGACGCGCTGATCGCGGCGGTGCAGCATCGAGCAGAGCACGGCGAACATGATCCCGGAGAAGATCGTGACCATCGCGGCGGGGAAGCGGACGTCGCCGAGGTCGCGCGTCATGATCACGGAGACCACGGGCTCGCTCGGGTCGGGCGTCGGGCTGGGCGGGGGCTCGCCCGGGACCGACTCCTGGTAGATCACCGGCTGGATCTGGACGATGGCGTAGTGGGCCGGGTGCTGGACCTGCCAGAACGTGGTCTTCAGCTTGTTGGTGATGCGGTCGAGCCGGCTCGGGTCGTCGGGCAGGCCCTCCTTGCCACCGGTCTCGAAGGCGTAGACGGTGGTGAACTCCGCCGGATCGTCGATGCCCGCGAACTCCTCGTCTCCGAGGGTCTCGAGCGGGTTGTCGCCGATGTAGGCGTCGACGGTGGCCTTGGCCTCACCGAAGCTCGGGTTGCTCTCGGGGAGCAGCTCCCAGCCGTTGAGCTCGGGCTCGACGTCGGCGATCAGGGCTTCCAGGGCGTCGGGCTCGAGGTCCTTGTACTCCTCGGCCGGGGGCAGCGGCGAGGTGTCGAGCGTGTGAGCGACGTCGAGGGCGGCAGCGTTGAGGTCGGGGTAGACCACCTCGCTCACCACCCAGTGCGGCGCCGTGCCGAGCATGCCGATCGTGCCGTAGACCCACCAGGTGAGGCCCATGAGGGTCATCCACCCGAAGAAGGCGGCTCCGGAGATCAAGAAGCCGAGCCGCGAGCCGAGGTTGGTGCCGACGAGCAGGTAGACCGAGCCCATGAGCACCACCACGCCGACGGCGGTGGCCAGGAAGCCTCGGATCTGTGGGTCCCAGGCGATGCCGGCGAGGGTGTGGAGCAACATCGCTCAGGGCTCCTCGGTGGTGGTGGTGGTGGTGGCGTCGCTGGCCGCCGTGGTCGTGGTCGTCGTCGCCTCGTCGTCGGAGGCCGGGATGGGCGTGCGGCAGCCGGCGACGCGGTCGCCGCTCAGCGTCGCCTCGTAGCAGGCGACGGCCTTCACCATGTCCTGGGTGAACATGCCGTCTTCTTCGTCTTCGGTGTTGGGGTTGTCGCCGAAGCCTGGCATCCGGCCGGAGCCCTGGCCGCGCTGGCCGTAGAGCATGCCGTCCTCGGAGCCCTTGCTGACGAACTCGACGAGGTCTTCGAGAGAGAGGAACTGCCGGGGGATGATGGCCTCGGTGAGGGAGAAGCCGAAAGCACCGGAGCCGTCCTCGAAGCCGGCGTGGGCCGAGATGTCGGCGTCCTCGGGCTTGATCTCGCCGCTGATGAACGAGGCGCCCTTGGTGTGGCAGCGGGCGCAGGAGTAGGCCCCCCC
The DNA here is from genome assembly GCA_036570385.1 of Acidimicrobiales bacterium. Taxonomy (GTDB): domain Bacteria; phylum Actinomycetota; class Acidimicrobiia; order Acidimicrobiales; family VFJN01; genus VFJN01. The sequence continues at coordinate 3,578 of DATCYI010000557.1, forward strand.
GGCGAAGGGCTGCTCGATGCCGAGGTTGAACAGCGCCTCGCCCACCGCCGGGTCGGAGTAGTCGATCTCGGCACCCTCTTCGAGGCCGAGGACCGTGCGCAGCTGGCCGGCCACCTGCTCGCGCGCTTCATCGGCGCTGATCTGGATCGACTTGATGTACGCGATCAGCTCGTCGATCTGCTGTGTGGTGAGCGGACCGCCGCCCTCCTCGCCCCACGCCGGCATCGGGGTGCCCGGGCGGCCGTAGACGAGGATGTAGCGCACCTCCTCTTCGGAGTAGCGCAGCAGCACGGTGTCGAGGGCGGGCGCCTGCCAGGTGACGGTGGCGACGAACTCGCCCTCGTCGTCGGTGAGGGTGAACGGGGCGATGCCGCCGACGCCCTCGGAGGCGTGGCAACCGGCGCAGTCGTAGCCGCCGTCGGCAGTTGGCGCGAACAGGGCGGCGCCGCGCTTCACGAACGTGGAGTCGAAGTTCTCGACGGCGCCATCCTGGCGCCCCGGCTCGTTGAGCCAGTAGAGCGGGAGGCCGACCGCCACGACGGCGAGGAGCACGAGGCCCATGGACAGCGCGCGCTCGAGGCGCGGTCCCTCCATGGTCTCGTCGTCGTAGTAGGGCTTGCGGTTGGCGGCCAGCTCGATTTCGGAGGCGACCTCGTCGCGACCGGATCGGATGTTGACGACCGCGTAGACCACGACGGCGATGACGGACAGGACGGCGATGACGGCGCCGACCGACTTCACCGTGCTGGCGGCCAGCACGGCAGAGAGCAGCAAGGTCATTGGTTCAGTGACTCCCACCGGAGACGCAGTGCGGACCCTCGGCCTCCTGGCCGGTGGTGTTGGTGCCGATCGGCGGGCCGATCAGCACGGTGCCGGTGTCAACGCTGATGGAGCTGCCGTTGACGGTGATCGGGAAGCGGTCGAGACCACGGGGGGCGGGGCCACCCTTCTTCTCGCCGACCCGGTTGTACTGCGAGCCGTGGCACTGGCACTCGAACCACTGCGAGGTGACGCACTCGGGCACGCGGCAACCGAGGTGGACGCACTTCTGGTAGAGCGCCACATAACCGGCCTCCATGCCGGGCAGCTCGGCGGAGTAGACGGCCTGAGCGGCGCCGAGGGCCGAGGACGGGTAGTGGGTGACCCACATGCGGCCCTCGGGGTAGTAGGCGAAGCCGCTGCCCTCGGAGATCTTTCCGTCGATCGCGGTGGTGGTGCCGATGTTGATCACCGAGCCGAAGCCGCCGCCGAGCTGCGGCCACAGGAAGGCGAGGACCGCAGCGCCGAAGCCCGACAGGCCGAGGCCGAAGAACGTGACGATGCCGCGGTTGAAGAACTGTCGACGGGTGACGCCGAGCACGTCGGGGTCGGGCGGGACCCAGGCCACCGGTGGCTTCGCGTCGAGGGTGGCCACGCCACGCGACGCCTGGC
>DATCYI010000558.1:0-1534 GCA_036570385.1 Acidimicrobiales bacterium
CGCCGCCACCCTCGGCATCTCCTCGGTCACCATCGACCAGCTCCGCCACACCCTCCTCTGAGCACTCGGGCACGACCCACCCACCCGCTTCTGGGGGTGGCAGATGACGAAAAGCGGCAATCAACCACCCCCAGTTCGGTGGGTGGGCGGCGCTAGGGCGGCCTCCGGGGGCTGCTCGATCGCGCTCGCTGAGGCGTGGCGACGGTGCAACGTGGGAACGTTGGGGCCGTGAGCGCCGATCCGGTCCCTGTGAGCGAGCTCCCGGTCACCATCGACGACGTGCGTGCAGCCGCCGAGCGGATCGACGGGGTGGTCGAGCGCACGCCGAGCAAGCGGTCGCAGACGCTGAGCGAGGTGCTCGGCACCGACGTCGTCTTGAAGTTCGAGAACCTCCAGTTCATCGCCGCCTTCAAGGAGCGCGGTGCCCTCAACAAGCTGCTCACCCTCACCGACGAAGAACGGGCGTGCGGGGTGGTGGCCATGTCTGCGGGCAACCACGCCCAGGCCGTGGCGCGCCATGCCACCCGCCTCGGGATCGACGCCACCATCGTCATGCCGGCGTCGACCCCGTTCGTGAAGGTGCAGCGCACCGAGGTCCTCGGCGCAAAGGTCGTTCTCCACGGCGAAGGGCTCGCCGGGGCCACCGAGGCGGCACGCCGGATCATCGAGGAGGAGGGTCGCACCTTCGTGCACCCCTACGACGATCCGGCCGTCATCGCCGGACAGGGCACCGTCGCGCTGGAGATGCTCGAGGACCATCCCGAGCTCGACGCGCTGCTGGTCCCCACCGGGGGCGGGGGCCTGCTCGCCGGGATGGCGGTGGTGGCCAGGGCGCTGCGACCGGAGCTCTCCATGGTCGGCGTGCAGAGCGACCGCTGGCCCTCGATGCTCGCCGCGACCGGGCGCGGAGGACCCCTGGTCGGTGGCACCACCATCGCCGAGGGCATCGCCGTGCCCGTCGCCGGCTCGCTCACCGCGCCGATCGTCGATGCGCTCGTCGAGGAGATCGTCACGGTCACCGACGAGTCGGTGGAAGCGGCGATCAACCTCCTGCTCGAGATCGAGAAGGTCGTGGTCGAAGGGGCGGGAGCCGCCGGCATCGCGGCGCTGATCGAGCACACCGACCTGCTCCGCGGCCGGCACGTGGGCGTCGTGCTCACAGGGGGCAACCTCGACCCGCGGCTGCTGGCGTCGGTGATCATGCGGGGGCTCGTGCGCTCCGGCCGCCTCAGCCGCCTGCAGATCGAGATCCCCGACCAGCCCGGTGTGCTCGGTCAGGTCACGACGATCGTGGGCCGGGCCGGCGGCAACATCGTGGAGATCCTCCACCAGCGCATGTTCCTCGACGTGCCGGCGAAGTCGGCCGAGCTCGAGGTCGTGATGGAGACCCACGACCACGATCACGTGCAACGGGTCATCCAGGCTCTCGACGACGAGGGCTTCGCGGCCCGCATCGCCGACGTCACCTACGGCCCCCGCTGACCCGGCGCCTCAGGGCGCGCGGTGGAGGGTGCGGCGGGCACCGGCGAGCACG
>DATCYI010000559.1:0-4507 GCA_036570385.1 Acidimicrobiales bacterium
CCACCACCGCGGCACGCCTCGGCATCGAGCCGGGCACCATCGCGGCTGGCCTGACCGAAGCGGGCCCGGTGCCCGGGCGGTTCGAGCCGGTCGTGGAGGGGCAGCCCTTCACGGTGCTCGTCGACTACGCCCACAAGCCAGGCGCTCTCGAGGGCGCCCTGCAGGCCGCTCGCGACGCGGCCGACGGCGGCCGGGTCCTGATCGTCCTGGGCGCCGGCGGCGATCGCGATCCCTCCAAACGGCCCGAGATGGGCCAGGTGGCGGCGCGCCTCGCGGATCGGGTACTCCTGACCTCCGACAACCCAAGAGGAGAGGACCCGCTGGCCATCATCGACGCCATCCGGTCGGGCATGACCACCACGGCCGGGTGCACCGTCGAGCCCGATCGTGCCGCCGCCATCGCGCTCGCGATCGACGAGGCGCGCCCCGGCGACGTCGTGCTCATCGCCGGCAAGGGCCATGAGGCGGTCCAGATCGTGGGCACCGAGGAGCATCCCTTCGACGACCGCGAGGTCGCCCGGGCTGCGCTGCGCGCTCGACGAGAGGACACGGGTTGGTAGCGCTCCTGCTCGCCGCCGGTCTCTCCCTCGGGACCGCTCTCGTCGGCACCAAGCTCCTCATCGACTGGCTCACCGCGCGCCACGTCGGCCAGCCGATCCACGAGGACGTGCCCGAAGGGCACACCATCAAGGCGGGGACGCCCACCATGGGCGGTGTCGCGATCGTGGGCGCCGCGGTGGTGGGCTACCTGGCCGCCCACGTGCGCAGCGGGCTCGTGTTCACCCACACGGGCGTGCTGGTGCTGCTCTGCATCGTCGGCGCGGCGGCTGTCGGGATGCTCGACGACTGGGTCAAGGTCAGCAACGAGCGCAACCTCGGCCTCACCAAGCGGGCCAAGACCGCCGGGCTGCTCGTCGTGGCCATCGGCTTCGCGGTGGCGACGGCCCAGCTGACAGACGTCGAGACGACGCTGTCGTTCACCCGCTGGAACAGCCCGGGGTGGGAGCTCGGCACCGCCGGCTGGTGCGTGTGGGCGGTGCTGCTCATCTACGCGACCTCTAACGGCGTGAACCTCACCGACGGGCTCGACGGCCTCGCGGCCGGGTCGGCGATCTTCGTGTTCGGCACCCTCATGGTCATCGGGTTCTGGGGCTTCCGCCACTACGACCTGTACCAGATCAACCACTCGCTCGACCTCGGCGTGGTGGCCGCCGCGATGGTCGGAGCCTGCGCCGGGTTCCTCTGGTGGAACGCCGCGCCCGCCCGCATCTTCATGGGCGACACGGGGTCGCTCGCCATCGGCGCCGGGCTCGCCGCGCTCGTGCTCACCCTCAACGTGCAGCTCCTGCTGCCGATCATCGGCGCCCTCTACGTCACCGAGTCGCTGTCGGTCATCCTGCAGGTCGGCAGCTTCAGGATCTTCAAGCGCCGCATCTTCCGGATGGCGCCGATCCACCACCACTTCGAGCTCGGCGGATGGCCCGAGACGACGGTCATCATCCGCTTCTGGCTGCTGTCGGGCATGTGCACGGCGCTGGCGCTCGGCCTCTACTACGCCGACTTCGTCGGCACCGGTGGCATCGATTGAGCACATCGCTGGTGCTGGGCCTCGGGGTCACCGGGGCCGCCGTGCTGCGCGCCCTGGTGGCGCACGGCGAGGACGTACTGGTCGTCGATGACCGACCTACCGATGCCGGCCGCCGCCTCGCCGCCGAGCTCGACGTCGAGCTGATCGAATCACCCGACGACGCCACGTGGCGGGCGCTGCTGGCACGGGTCGGCTCCGCGATCCCGAGCCCGGGGGTGCCCGACCACCACCCGCTGTTCCGGCTGGCCCGACCGGCCGGCGTCGCGATCCTCTCCGAGTTCGACCTGGCGCAGCGGTGGGATCACCGCCCCCTGGTGGCCATCACGGGCACCAACGGCAAGACCACCGTCACCGAGCTGACCCGGGCGATGCTCGACGCGTCGGGGCTGCGCGCTGCCGCGGTCGGCAACACCGAGGTGCCGCTGGTGGCCGCCATCGAGGATCCCGCCACCGACGTGTTCGTCGTCGAGGCCTCGTCGTTCCGGCTGCTCCACTCGAAGCACTTCGCGCCAGACGTCGGCACGTGGTTGAACCTCGCGCCCGACCACCTCGACAACCACGCGTCGCTGGGGGAGTACATCTCCGCGAAGGCGCGCCTGTGGGCCGACCAGGCGCCCTCCCAGGTCGCCATAGGCAACGCCGACGACCCGGTGGTGGCCGAGCACCTGACGACCGCCCCCGCACGGCACATCTCGTTCGGCCTCACGCCGACCGCAGACCACCACCTCGACGGAGACCGGCTGGTGCTCGCCGGGGGCGAGGTGCTGGCCCGCACGGGAGACCTCGCCCGCGCCTTCCCGCACGACATCGCCAACGCCCTCGCCGCGGCCGCGGGGGCACTGCACGGGGGCGGGACCGTCGACGGAGCGCGGGCCGCCCTGCTCGCCTTCAGGGGGCTCCCCCACCGAGTGGAGCTGGTCGGCGAGTCTGGTGGGGTGCAGTGGTACGACGATTCGAAGGCGACGGCTCCCCATGCCACCCGTGCCGCGGTGCGCGGGTTCGACTCAGTGGTGCTGATCGCCGGCGGTCGGAACAAGGGCCTCGACCTCGCCGAGCTCGCTGAGGAGGTCGACCGCATCCGCGCCGTGGTCGCCATCGGGGAGGCCGCCGGCGAGGTGGAGCAGGCCTTCGACGGCCGCCGTCCGGTCCGCACCGCCGGCTCCATGGGCGAAGCGGTCGACGCCGCCGCCTCCCTGGCCCAGCCCGGCGACGTCGTGCTGCTCTCGCCCGCCTGCGCATCGTTCGACTGGTACCGGTCCTACGCGGAGCGCGGCGACGACTTCACCCGCGCCGTGCGAGACCTCATCGGCGCAGGAAGCGCTGGGAGCGGCGCGTGAGCAACCGTCTGAAGGAGCGCGGCGAGGACGACGTCTGGGCGTCACGGCGCCGGCACCCCACCGCTCGCCCCGTGCCCACCCAGCGGCCCCCGAAGCTGTTCACCGCTCTCCTCGGCGTCATCGCCGCGCTCAACATGCTCGGCCTGGTCATGGTCATGTCGGCTTCGTCGGTCAGCGCGCTCGACCTCTACGGGTCCTCCTGGTACATCGTCATGCGCCAGGCGATGTGGCTCGTGATCGGAGCCTTCGCGTGCGTGGTGGTCGTCCGCGTCGACTACCACCGCTGGCGTCGGTGGAGCCTGCCCGCGCTCGGCCTGTCGCTGGTCCTGCTGGCGCTGGTCCTGGTGCCGGGGGTCGGTGTGAGCGTCAACGGCGCCACCCGCTGGTTGGGCTACGGCCCGTTCTCGCTGCAGCCGTCGGAGCTGGCGAAGCTCACCGTGCTGCTCTTCGTGGCCGACCTCCTCGCGCGGCGCGCGGCGTGGATGGGTGACGTCAGGCTGACGCTGCGACCCGCGGCGACGGTCTTCGGCATCGTCGCCCTGCTGCTGATGCTCCAGCCCAACCTGGGCACGACGCTGGTGATGGGCTCGATCGTCCTCTCGGTCCTCTGGGTGGCCGGAACCCCCTTCACGCCGCTGGCGGGGCTCACCGCCGCAGGCGCGGTGGCCGCCACCGGGCTCGCCTTGTGGGCGCCCTACCGGCGGGCGCGCGTCCTCGCGTTCCTCGACCCGTGGGCCGACTACCAGAACACCGGCTACCAGAACATCCAGTCGCTGGTGGGCATCTCGTCCGGAGGGCTCACGGGCGTCGGCCTCGGCGAGAGCCGAGCCAAGTGGGGCTTCCTCCCGGAGGCCCACACCGACTTCATCTTCGCCATCATCGGTGAGGAGCTGGGCCTGCTCGGGGCGATGGTCGTCGTCGGGCTCTTCGCCGCCCTGTGCGTGCTCGGTGCCCGCGCTGCCCTGCTCGCCCCTGATCGCCTCGGGATGCTTCTGGCCGCCGGCGTCACAGTCTGGTTCGGCGCCCAGGCGTTCGTGAACATCGGAGCGGTGATCGGCATCCTCCCCATCACCGGGGTGCCGCTTCCGTTCGTCTCCTACGGAGGCTCCTCGCTCCTCTTCAGCATGGTCGCCGCCGGCCTCCTCTTGAACGTGGCCCGACAGGCCACCCCTGACGAGCGTCGCCTGCGCGCCACGCCCGACGGGAAGCCATCTCAGCGCTCAGCTGCCCTCCGGTGACCGCCACCTCGCCGCAGGCCTACGCGATCGTCACCGGAGGTGGCACGGCCGGACACGTCATGCCCGCCCTCGCCATCGCCGAGGCCCTCGTCGCCGCCGGTCACCCGCGGTCATCCATCCACTACGTCGGCAGCGAGCGCGGGATCGAAGGGCGCCTGGTCCCGCCCACCGGCTTCCCGCTGACGCTGCTCCCGGGGCGAGGCATCCAGCGTCGCCTCACGTTCGCCAACCTGGGCGCCGTGTGGGGGCTGTGCGTCGCTGCCGTGCGGGCGGTGCGGCTCGTAGGACGCCTGCGACCCGCCGTCGTGGTGTCGGTGGGCGGCTACGCCAGCGTCGCGGTGTCG
>DATCYI010000560.1:0-4764 GCA_036570385.1 Acidimicrobiales bacterium
CCTGCTGGCCCTCAACGCGACCATCGAGGCCGCTCGTGCCGGTGAGGCCGGCAAGGGCTTCGCCGTGGTGGCCAACGAGGTCAAGGAGCTGGCCAAGCAGACCGCAGAGGCCACCGGCGACATCGCCGGCAAGGTCACCGCGATCCAGAACGATGCTGAGGCCACCGCCTCGGCCATCGCCGACATCACGATGGTGATCGGGCAGATCAACGAGATCCAGGCGACCATCGCAGCCGCGGTCGAGGAGCAGGCTGCGACGACGGCCGAGATCTCCCGCTCGGTCCACGACGCCGCCACCGGCGCCGTCGACATCGCCGGCAACATCGGCAGCGTCGCCGAGGCGAGCCAGGGCACCTCGGCGGGCGCTGCCAGCACCCTGTCCGCGGCGTCGGACCTCGCCCGCATGGCGGATGAGCTCCGCTCCCTCGTCGGGCGCTTCATCGTGGACGGGGCCATCGCCCAGGTCCACCAGCCGGCGTCGAAGTCGGCGCCGAGCCCGGCCCGCGCCACCAGCGCACGCCTGCCGGAGCCGGCCGCGACCGAGCCGACCTCGGAGCCGCTGATCCCGGCCCTCGCCGGAGCGAACGGCAGCAACGGGCACTCGAACGGCCACCACGCCGTCTGAGACCCGCCGCAAGATCACGCCGCGGGCGCTGAGGGCCTAGGCCTCCAGCGCCCGCGGTAGGACGCAACCACATCGGAACTGGGGATGGTTGATGGCCGGATCGGGCCATCAACCATCCCCAGCTCCGTGTTGGTGAGGCTGTCAGGCCGCGAGCGGAGGCCACATCCGGCGGCGGTAGCGTGCCCGCCCATGGCCCACGATCGACGGTTCCGCTTCGGCATCCAGCTCGCCACCGCAACGTCAGGCGCCGATTGGGCGGCCCAGGCCCGCAAGGCCGAGGACCTCGGGTACTCCACCTTGTTCCTGCCCGACCACTTCGGTGACCAGCTGGCCCCGGTCCCGGCGCTGATGGCCGCGGCGGACGCCACCACCGAGCTGAAGGTCGGGGCCCTCGTCTTCGACAACGACTACAAGCACCCGGTCGTCCTCGCCAAGGAGCTGGCGACGATCGACGTGCTCTCCGGCGGCCGGGTCGAGGTGGGCCTCGGCGCCGGCTGGATGCGCAGCGACTACGACCAGTCGGGCATCCCGATGGATCCCCCTCGGGTCCGTGTCGACCGCATGGAGGAGGGCATTGCCGTCGTCAAGGGCTGCTTCGCCCCCGGGCCGTTCTCCTTCGAGGGCGAGCACTACCGGATCACCTCCTACGACGGGCTCCCGAAGCCGACCCAGACCCCTCCCCCGCTGCTCATCGGCGGCGGCGCTCCCAGGGTCCTGTCCATAGCGGCCCGCGAGGCCGACATCGTCGGCATCAACCCCTCCATCCACAGTGGCCAGGTCGACGCAGCTTCCGCCCAGGACGGCGCCGCGGCCCGCACCGACGAGAAGCTGCGCTGGGTCCGCGAGGCAGCCGGCGACCGCTACAACGACCTCGAGATCAACCTGCTCCAGTTCGCCGGCATCGTCACCGACGACCGCAAGGGCACCGCCGAGGCCATGGCGCCGCTGTTCGGTCTGCCCCCCGAAGAGGTCGCCAGCTACCCGCACGCATGCATCGGCTCGGTGGCCGAGATCTGCGACGACCTCCGGGCCCGCCGCGAGCGCTGGGATGCCTCCTACATCGTGTTCCAGGGCCCTCAGGTCATGGAGGCGATGGCTCCGGTGGTCGCCGAGCTCCGAGGCAGCTGAGCGATGGCGAACGAGCCCGCGGTGACGGTCGCCTTCGCGGGTGCAGGGTGGATGGCATCGGTGCACGGCTACGCCATCGATCACGTGCCGGGCCTTGCCATCACCAAGGTGGCATCTCGCGATCCCGACCGCGCCGCCGCGGCCGCAGCGCGGGTGCACGCCGACGCCGTCACGTACGACGAGCTGCCGGCCGGGGCCGACGGCGTGATCGTCTGCACACCCCCCGCGCAGCACGCCACGCAAGCGCTCGCGGCGGTGCGAGCCGGCGCCGGCGTCCTCATAGAGAAGCCTCTCTGCACGACCCTGGCCGAGGCCGACGCCCTCGTGGAGGCGTCCGACGCCGGAGCCTGCATCGCCTACGCCGAGAACCTGATCCACGCCCCGGCTGTGCGACTCGCCCTCTCCCACACGTCGCAGCTGAAGGACATCGACCTGCTCGAGGTCAGGGCGCTGCAGCCGCGCCCGACGTGGGGCGACTTCATGACGGAGTCTTGGGGTGGAGGGGTCCTCTTCGACCTCGGAGCTCACCCGGTCGCCATCGCCTTGCTGCTCGCCGCGCCGGCGCGTCCCGTGGCGGTGCGCGCATTCCTGGAGGGAGCCGACGACCACCCCGTCGACGAGCATGCCGACGTGTCGATCCGCTTCGACACGGGCCTCCACGGGCGCGTCATCACGAGCTGGCGGGAGCCTCAGCCCACGTGGGACGCCCAGGTGTCGTCGCCCGACGGGGTCGTGCGGCTCGAGCTGATCCCGGAGCTGCGCCTCGAGCGCAACGGCGCAGAGGTCCGCCTGCCCGGAGTCCCGGAGGGGGTGCCCGCTCAGCTCGAGGAGCTCGGCTACCTGCCGCAGGTCGAAGCGTTCGCACAGGCGCTGCTCCACCGGCGGGCCCCCGAGGTGGGCGCGGCGCTCGGTCGCAGCGTCCTCGACCTCACCTGCGCCGCCTACGCCTCGGCGGGTCAAGGCGGCACGTGGATCGACCTGCCCTTCACGGGCCCCAGGGACCGCACCCCCCTGCAGCTCTGGCGGGGTCAGTAGCCGTCCACCCCCAAGTCGCTGGTGGACGTCGGACGGCCACCGTTAGGTTCGACGCGTGAGCGACGGGAGCGACGAGCGGCGGGTGCTCAGGCGGGGGGTGAGCCTGCTGTGGCTCTCCGTCCGCGCCCAGTGGCAGCCCTTCCTCGTGAGCGTCACCGGTGCGGCCCTGTACGCCGTCCTCGTCGTAGGCGCCACGATCGTGCTCGGCCGCGTCACCGACGACCTCATAGTCCCCGCGTTCGACGGCGGCGAGGTGAGCCACGGCGCTGTGGTCGGCGGCGTGATCGCCATCCTGCTGGTGGCGCTGCTCAAGGTCCTAGGCGTGGTGCTGCGCCGCTACTTCGGGCAGATGGCCCAGCGCCGGATGCAGGTCCACTGGTTCCGACGCGTCACCGATCGCTACCTCGACGTGCCCCTTCGGTGGTTCGACGAGCACCCAGCGGGTGAGCTCCTGGCCCACGCCGACGCCGACGCCGAGCGCTCGACGATGGCGATGCAACCGCTGCCGTTCTCGCTGGGCGTGATCGTCATCATCATCGTGGCCATGGGGCAGCTGGCCCTCGTCGACCCCCTGCTGATGCTCGTGGGACTCGCCCTCTTCCCCAGCCTGGCGCTGCTCAACTCGGCCTACACCAAGCGGGTGGAAGGCCCTGCCGCGCTCGCCCAGGCACGCGTGGGTGACGTCTCCTCCGTGGCCCACGAGAGCTTCGAGGGAGCCCTGCTGGTGAAGACGCTCGGGCTGGAGGCTCAGGAGCAGGCCCGGCTGCGGGAGAAGGCGGAGGCGCTCCGCGACCAGCGCCTGCTGGTCGGTCGGCTGCGCGCCGCGTTCGAGCCGGCCCTCGACGCGCTCCCCAACCTCGGCACTGTGCTCGTGCTCTGGCTGGGCGCGTGGCGGGTGTCCTCGGGCGACGTGACCACCGGCGAGCTGGTGCAGGCCATGTCGCTGTTCGGGGTCCTGGCCTTCCCCTTCAGGGTGCTCGGCTTCCTGCTGGAGGAGCTCCCGCGGGCCGTGGTGGCGCACGACCGGATCAACGGCGTGCTCGCGGCCCCGACCCGGCCCCGGCCGGCGACCCCGATCACCCTCCCGAGCGGTCCGCTGCCGGTGGAGCTCGACGGGCTCGGCTTCGCGTACGGCGACGAGGTGGTGCTCGAGGACGTGTCGGTGCGCCTCGAGCCCGGCCAGGTCGTCGCGCTCGTGGGGGCCACCGGCGCCGGCAAGTCGACGCTGTGCCGGTTGGTGGCGAACCTGATCGAGCCGACGACAGGCGCGGTGCGACTCGACGGCGCGACCCTCGACGAGCTCGACCCGGACGACCTGCCCGCGCTCATCAGCCTCGTGTTCCAGGAGAGCTTCCTCTTCGCCGACTCCGTGCGCGAGAACCTCACCCTCGGCCGCGACCGCACCGACGACGAGGTTCGCCACGCCCTCGAGGTCGCCCGGGCCCTGACGTTCGTGGAGCGCCTGCCCCGCGGGCTCGACGACGTCGTCGGCGAGCGTGGCGTGACCCTCTCGGGCGGCCAGCGCCAGCGCCTCGCGCTGGCCCGAGCGCTGCTCACAGAACCACGAGTCCTCCTCCTCGACGACGCGACCTCGGCGGTCGATCCGCGGGTCGAGGGCGCGATCCTCGACGGCTTGCGCAGGTCGGTGGCGGCCACCACCCTCATCGTCGCCCATCGCGTCTCGACGATCGCGCTGGCGGACCGCGTGCTGCTGCTCGACGGCGGTCGCATCGCGGCCGACGGCACCCACCGCGAGCTCCTGCGCGTCCCGGCCTACGCCGCGCTGGTGCGGGCCTACGAGCGGAGCGCGGCATGACCGGCCAGCCCGACCCCGGCGCGACCTCTGCCGAGGAGCACGGTGCCGGCGTCGACCTGCTCGTGGAGCAAGCGCCGCCGGGCAGCGTCGACCGCGATCGCGAGCACCGCGAGCAGACCCCGGAGGAGGACGCGCTCCAGGGCGCCGGCGCGCTGGAGAT
>DATCYI010000561.1:0-3924 GCA_036570385.1 Acidimicrobiales bacterium
GCGCCGGCGACTCCGGTGCCGCCGCCATCAGCCGCCTGTCGCAGGCCGGCATTGTCGGCGGCTTCCCCGACGGCACCTTCCGACCCACCGCCGAGGTGAGCCGCCGGCAGATGGCGGCCTTCATCAACCGCCTACGCGCCCACCTCACCGGCTCGCCGTTCGCCACCACCGGCAACTACTTCGACGACGACGCCGGCGACAGCGGCGAGGCCGACCTCAACGCCGTGGCCTCCGCCGGCATCTTCCAAGGCGACGGCCAGGGCCGAGTCCGCCCAGGCGACAGCATCACCCGCCGCCAGATGGCCAACATCCTCCTGCGGGCCGCGCAGGTGCACCTGGCCGAGGGGTCGATCGACCCCCGCTTCGGCCCAGACGGAACCTCGCCGAGCACCGGCCAGGCCTTCGGGATCGTCACCGCGGTGACGGGCACATCGTCGGCCGTGCTCGACGGCGACGAGGCGGTGCAGTTCAACGCCTCCGACACGTACCGCGTGCTCGACACCGACAGCGGCCTCTTCGACCCGGCCAGCCGTGCCGCGTTCTTCGCCGAGCTGTCGCGCGACGACACGCTGTTCAGCTGCACCGGCAGCTCCGGCCAGCCCGCCACCTACACCCACGGCGCGGCCAACGAGCTGTGCCTGATCGACTCGGCGCCGTCCGGGCCCCGGGGCGTGCGCCCGAGCTCGCCCCCGACGTCCACCGGCGTGCTCCTGATGTGGAGCGCCTCGCCCACCGCCGTCACGTCGTACACGGTCAACGCCAACGACGAGGCCTGCGCCAGCACCACCGTGGGCGAGATGGCGCCGCTGACGACGGTGCCCAGCACGGAGCTCTCCGCTCAGGTGAGCGGCCTCACCAGCGGCACCACCTACTGCCTCGTGGTCACCGCCAGCGACGTCAACGACGTCAGCCCGCTGGCGATCGGCACCGCCCCCCAGGACGCCGACAACACCGTCGAGCTCACGACCCAATGACCCCCCGAAACAACCCGCAACAAGGAGACGAGAAGTGACAAACCTCAGAAGGCGCCTCCGGCGTCTGGCGGCTGGAACGATCGCGGGTGCGCTGGCGCTCTCGACAGCGCCCCTCATGGGAGTGGCGTCGGCCGCCGACGCGCTCCCGCCTGTCGCCCAGCCCCTGGGCAGCGGCGCGTTCTGCGACGGAGCGCCGACCGACAACCCCTTCAGCGACCTCACCGCCGAGCCCGAGGCCACCCGTGACGCGATCCTCTGCCTGGTCGCCACCGACCTGACCCAGGGCGCCACGACCACCACCTACGCGCCGCGCGCCAACGTCACCCGGCGCCAGATGTCGCTGTTCGTGCAGCGCCTGGCCGACCTCCTCGACTCGCTCGAGACCGGCGAGCCCGAGCTCGAGGAGCTGCCGGAGTACGACCCGGCCGAGCTGAGCTACACCGACGTCGCCGTCGGCAGCTCAGGCGCCGAGGCCATCGGCCAGCTCAGCCAGGCCGGCATCGTCGGCGGCTTCCCCGACGGCTCGTTCCAGCCCAACGCCTTCGTGACCCGCCGCCAGATGGCCGCCTTCATCAACCGCCTGCAGGACTTCCTCGTCGGCGTGCCCTACCAGGCCACCGGCGACTACTTCGACGACGACGCCGCCGACCCGGGCCAGGCCAACCTCAACGCGCTCGCGTCGGTCGGCATCTTCCAGGGCGACGGCCAGGGCAACGTCAACCCCGGCGGCGACCTGACCCGCCGCCAGATGGCCCTGATCCTGCTGCGCCACGCCCAGGTGCACCTCGACTTCGAGTCGATCGAGGCGCCCTTCGAGCCCAGCGCCGACCCGATCGTCGTCGCCCCGGCCGGCACCGAGGTGCTCACCGCGGTGGCGGGCACGCCCGAGGACCCGGCCAACACCGCTGACGACCGCACCTACACGGCCACCGTCACCGATGCCGACGCCAGCTACCGGATCACGCTGTTCGAGTCCGACAACGTCACCCGCTCGAGCACCGGCGAGACCTTCGCCGAGGACGCGGCCACCAACCTGGCCGACGAGGGCACCGTCGCCGCTCGCATCACCACCGTGAACGGCACCGCGCTGGCCACCGCCGCCTCGTCGGTCGTGGCCAAGCCGGTCACCGGCAAGATCACCTTCGTGGTCGACGGCGCCTCGGTGGAGGAGGTCACACCCGTCGTCTACATCGACGGCGGCACCGACACCCGCCTCGAGCTCGACGCCGCCAACCGCCCCGTCGAGACCTATGACGTGGGCGGCGACGTGCGCTACAGCGCGCTGACCGCTCCCACGGTGGCAGCCGGCCTCGCCGGGATCGACGAGATCACCAACACCACCGCCCAGGTCAACGTCGGTGGGATCAGCGCCGGCGCCACCGTGCACGTCCACGTCGTGGCCGACACCACGACCGGTGCCGGCGCCTTCAACCCCGATGCCACCCCGACCGTGAGCGCCACGACCGACGCCGAGCCGCTCGAGACCGGCTTCCAGGTGGACCTCACCGGCCTCGTGCCCGGCACCAAGTACACGGTGTACGTCACGCAGTCCGTCGGTGACGACACGTCGCCGCCCTCGGTCGCCCGCCCGCTCGTCACCGAGCAGAACCCGGTGACGGTCGCGGCCACGGCTACGGCCGGCGCCGGCGGCACGTCGATCATCGTCGACTTCGCCGGCCCGGTCTCCTGCGGCGGTCCCTCCGCCGTCGAAGCCAGCGGCGCCGGTGGCGGCCTGCCCAATGCGTTCACCTCATGCGCCCAGGGCGCCGGCCCCGACCTGCTCGTCTACCAGCTGACGATCCCGCTGATCCTCGACGGGCTGATCCCCTACACCGCCGACCTGGTCACCGGCGCCGCCGTGAGCGCCAACGGCACCAAGCCCCCCGTGGCCGCCCAGTCCATCCCCCTCACCTGACCTGACCCGATCCGCGTCGAATGGTGTCAGACACCATTCGACGCGGATCAGCGGGCGGTCGTGCACGGCCGCGGCGAGCGCCCCCTCTGGCGGATCTACCTCCACATGCTCCGCGAGCTGGCCCAGCACGCAGGCCACGCCGACACCCCGCGGGCTACCAGCTCGTCACCGGCCCGCCCACCCACAGCACCGCCGCCGCGCGCGCCGACCACCTCGCGGTCTCTGCCGATCTCCACCGTCGCTGACCCTCGCGTCACCGTTCTGCCGCTGTGGGCGGCCTCTGGGTGACATCGCGGGTCCCGCAGGGCAGGAAGGGCGCGGCGATGCGGGCGCTTCTGCTCGGGCGCTCCACGCCTGCTCCCGGCGGTGCTCGTTCGAGGTTGGGGGCATGGGTGCACGTGTGGTGTGCACTGGTGCCCCCAAGGTCGTGCTTCGGTGAGATTGGGGGCCTGGGTGCAGGTGTGGTGTGCACTGGTGCCCCCAACGTCGTGCTGCGGTCGATCGGGACCCAGACGTGGAGGTCGTGACGGGACCGGCATCCGCGAGCAGATCCCGCGTCGAATGGTGTCTGACACCATTCGTCGCGGGTCACGTGCGGGCGCGGGTGGTGAGGGCGCGGGTGGCGGCGAGGGCGACCAGGGCGAGGGCGTCGCGGACGGCGGTGAGGGCGCGGTAGCCGGCGATCACCAGCGCTAGGGCGGCGACGGGGCCGTCGAGCAGGCCGGCCATCGTCGTCTCGAACACGCCGGCGCCTTGGGGGGCGAAGACGGCGACGAAGCCGGCCGCCCACGACACGAGGAACGTGCCAGCCGTCTGCACGGCGCCGGGAGCGTCGATGGCCGGGAACGCGGCCAGGTAGCAGAGGAACGCCGCGGCCGACGCGGCCCAGAACCCCAGCAGGTGCCCGCCCAGCTCGACGTAGGCGCGCCAGCGCAGGGCCGGCACCTCTGTGATGCCCCGCCGCTTCGCCACCCAGCGCACGATCGGGTTGACGACGGTGGGCGACGCCACGAGCGCCAGCCCGGCGGCGAGGCC
>DATCYI010000562.1:0-2301 GCA_036570385.1 Acidimicrobiales bacterium
GCTGGAGGCCATGGCCTCCGCCGCCCAGATGGGCAACGTGCTCGACCGCATCGCCGAGCACGTCACGGGCCACCGCACCACCATCGTGTTCGTCAACACCCGGCGCCTGGCCGAGCGGCTGGCCCACGAGCTGGGCGAGCGCCTCGGCGACGACGTGGTGGCGGCCCACCACGGGAGCCTGTCTAAGGACCGCCGGCTGCGGGTCGAGCGGCGCCTGCGCGCCGGTGAGCTCAAGGCGCTGGTGGCCACCGCCTCGCTGGAGCTGGGCATCGACATCGGGCCGGTCGAGCTGGTGTGCCAGATCGGCTCGCCCCGCTCGATCGCCACGTTCCTCCAGCGCGTAGGGCGGTCGAACCACACCCGCAGCGGCACGCCCCGAGGCCGGCTCTACCCCCTCACCCGTGACGAGCTGGTCGAGTGCACCGGGCTGCTGGCCGCGGTGCGGGCCGGGCGCCTCGACGCGCTCGAAGCACCCGAGGCCCCGCTCGACATCCTCGCCCAGCAGGTGATCGCCGAGACCGCCGCCGAGGAGTGGACGGTCGAGGGCCTCTACCAGCTGGTCACCACCGCCCACCCCTACCGCTCGCTCACCCGCGAGGCCTTCGACGAGGTGCTGGCGCTGGTCAGCAACGGGATCGAGACCGGCCGCGGCACCCGCGCCGCCTACGTGCACCACGACGCGATCAACGGCGAGCTCCGCGGCCGCAAGGGGGCGCGCCTCGCGGCGGTCACCAGCGGTGGCGCCATCCCCGAGCTGGGCGACTTCCGGGTGATCGCCGAGCCCGACGAGACGCTCATCGGCAGCGTCAACGAGGACTGGGCCACCGAGTCGATGGCCGGCGACGTGTTCATCCTCGGCACCCACCACTGGCAGATCCGCCAGGTCACCGGCGGCGAGGTGCGCGTCGTCGACGCCGGCGACCGGCACCCCACCATCCCGTTCTGGCGCGGCGAGGCCCCGGCCCGCACGGTGGAGCTGAGCGAGGAGGTAACCCGCATCCGCGCCGTCGTGGAGCGGGCGATCGTCGACGACGACCTCGCCCGAGCGGTCGACGAGATCGTCGAGCTGGCCGGGGTCGAGCGCGACGCGGCGGCCACCATCGTCACCTACCTCGCCGCCGGCCGAGCCGTGCTCGGCATCATGCCCACCCAGACCGACCTCGTCATCGAGCGGTTCTTCGACGAGTCGGGCGGCATGCAGCTCGTGGTCCACTCGCCCTACGGCGGCCGCCTCAACCGGGCCCTGGGCTACGCGCTGCGCAAGAAGTTCTGCGCCGGCTTCAACTTCGAGCTCCAGGCCAGCGCCAACGACGACGCCGTGGTGATCTCGCTCGGCCCGCACCACAGCTTCCCGCTCTCCGACGTGCCCCGGTTCCTGTCGTCGCGCACGATCCAGGCCACGCTGCAGCAGGCCATCCTCGACCAGCCGATCTTCCAGAGCCGCTGGCGGTGGAACCTCAACCGGAGCCTCATCGTGCTGCGGTTCCGGGGTGGGCGCCGGGTGCCGCCGCCGTTCCAGCGGATGCAGAGCGACGACCTGCTAGCGGCCGTGTTCCCAGGAGCCGCCGCCTGCCAGGAGAACGTCACCGGCCCGATCGAGGTGCCCGACCACCCGCTCCCCCGCCAGGCCGTGCACGACTGCCTCACCGAGGCGCTCGACTGCGACGGGCTGGTCGAGCTGTGGCGCCGGGTCGAGGCGGGCGACGTGTGCTTCCACTTCGTCGACTCCACCGAGCCGTCGCTGCTCGCCCACGAGATCCTCACCGCCAAGCCCTACGCCTTCCTCGACGACGGCGAGGCCATCGACCGGCGCACCAACGCGGTCCCCCTCCGCCGTGGCCTACCCACCACGCTCACGGAGATCGGTCGCGTCACGCAGGAGGCCGTCGACCGGGTCCGGGCCGAGACCGACCCGGCCCCCGCCACGCCCGACGAGCTCCACGACCTGCTCAGCATGCTGCTGCTCAGCCCTTGTCCCCCCGAGTGGGACGGTCTGCTCGCGGCGCTCGACGCCCGAGGGCGGGTGGCGTCGATCGTGGGCGACGACGGCACGCGGCGCTGGCACACGGTGGAGTCGACCATCGCAGTGCGTGCGCTGGTCGAGGGCGTCGACGTCGACGGCACCACCGCCGAGGACGCGGCCGCCCAGGTGCTGCGGGGCCACCTCGAGATCGCGTCGCCGCTCACCGAGGGCGCGCTGGCTGCGCGCAGCGGGCTCCCGCCCACGCGGGTCACGGTCGGGCTGGCCATGCTCGAGTCGCGCGGGTTCGCGCTCCAGGGCCGCTTCAGCGAGCGCTCGCA
>DATCYI010000563.1:0-2553 GCA_036570385.1 Acidimicrobiales bacterium
GCTACCTCGGGCTGCGCGACGACAAGCCAGCGACAGATGTGACCCGTGACCCATGACCGCTCGCGCGAGAGTTCAGCGGTGACCTCCGCAGGCGCGCCGACGACGATCCGGCTCACGGTGCCCGCGGCCCCTGACCACCTGCACGTGCTGCGCATCGCGGTGCGGGTGGTCGCCGGTCGGGCGGGGTGCAGCGACGACGCTCGCTCTCGGCTCCAGGCCGCGGTCGGAGCGGGGTTCTTCGAGCTCGTCGACCGGGCCGCTCCGGAGGGCACGGTGCTGGCGGAGCTCACCTCCGACGAGGGGCGCATGGCGGTGCGTCTGACCTCGCCCGGCTCGTCGGCGCCCGACCCGACGTCGATCGCCGGACTGGCCGACGGCCACCACCTCGACGACGCGGCCGGCTCGCTCCAGGTGTGGGTCGCCTGCGGCACGGCCGCCAAGGACGCGAGCGGCTGACGCAGCCGGTGCCCGCCTGGTGTCCGCCTGGTCAGAGCCTGGCGGCATCGAAGCCCCGTGGCAGCTCCAGGCGGTGCGCGGCCAGCAGCGCCTGGTCGGCCAGCACCTCGCGGATCGGGCCGTCGGCGACGATCACCCCACCGTCGAGGATCACCGCCCTCGTGCACAGCTCAGCCGCGTAGGGCAGGTCGTGGGTGACCGTGAGCAGGGTGTGGTCGAGGGCCTGGAGCACCTCGACCAGCTCGCGCCGGCCCGCCGGGTCGAGGTGGGCGGAGGGCTCGTCGAGCACGAGCACCTGGGGATCCATCGACAGCACCGTTGCCAGCGCCACGCGGCGCCGCTCCCCCGCGCTCAGGTGGTGCGGTTGGGCTCCGCCCCGACCGGCCATCCCCACGAGCGCGAGCGCGCGGTCGACGGCCGCGTCGAGCTCTGCGCCGCGAAGCCCGAGGTTGGCCGGCCCGAAGGCGACGTCGTCGCGGACGGTCGCCATGAACAGCTGGTCGTCGGGGTCCTGGAACACGATCCCGACGCGGCGCCGCACCTCGCGGTGGTTGGCGGGCACCACCGGCACGCCGCCGACCACCACCCGCCCTGCGCCGGGTGTGAGCACACCGTTCAGGTGGAGGACGAGCGTCGTCTTGCCGGCCCCGTTGGGCCCGAGGAGTGCGACGCGCTCGCCCGCGGCGATCTGGAGGTCGACTCCGTAGAGCACCTGCGCCCCGCCGGGATGGGCGTAGGCGAGGCCCTCGACGAGCAGCGCGGGAAGAGGCTCGGTCATCGCAGCGTCCAGGCCATCGCGCTGAGGGCCGCGGCGACTGCTGGCACGACAAGCACGCGCAGCCACTCGGTGACCGGTGCCGGGGTCGTCGTCGCCGTCGGCATCGCGCCGTCCCAGCCACGGGCCAGCATCGCCTGGTGCACGCGCTCACCGCGCTCGAACGTGCGCACGAACAGCGCCCCGACCGTGGCGGACAGAGCGCGGGCCTGGCCGATCCAGCGCGGGTCGTCGCCGCGGCTGAGGCGGGCCACCTGCATGCGCTGGAGCTCGCCTCGCACCACCTCCAGGTAGCGCAGCATGAAGGCAGCGATGGTCGTCAGGACGACGGGCACGTGGAGTCGCTGGAGGCCGTGGAGCAGATCGGCCACGGGCGTCGCGGCGACGGTGACCACCCCGGCCGCGACTCCCAAGGTGGCCTTGGCGAGGATGCCCCACGCGCTCCACAGCCCGTCGCTCGACAGGTGCAGGATGCCGAGGACCTCGACTCGCTCACCCCGCGCCACGAACGGCAGCACGGCCGCGAACAACAGGAACGGCAGCTCCACCACGAGGCGGCGCGCCAAGGTGCGCAGCGGCAGCCCGGCCACCAGCGCCAGCCCGGCCACCAGGGCCCCGCACGCCATGTGCGCCCACACCGCCTCACGGGGCGTGGACACGACTGCGAGCACGAACAGCAGCAGGCCGGCCACCTTGGTGTGGGGGCGCAGCGAGTGCAGCGGGCTCGGGCCCCGCAGGGTGAGCGGATGGCGCACGGTTCAGCTAGTGGTGTGTCGCCGAAGACCGGCGCCGGGCCAGCCAGAAGATGCCGCCGCCCACCGCAAGGGTGACGACGACACCCGCGCCGCCGGCCAGCGCCGTGCCGAGCCGGTCGTCGTCGACGCCCTCCACGCCGTAGTCGGCCAAGGGGCTTCCCGCGAGGTCGTGCTCCTCGGCGGCGTCGCTGAACCCCTCGTCCTCGGCCACCCGCTCGAGGCCGTCGGGCTCGCTGGAGGCGAGCTGGCTCACCCCTGCCGCGAGCAACAGCGTGACGACCAGGCCGGCGACCCAGAACCACGTCCGCTTGCCGGCGTCTCGCTCGCCGTCGACACGGGAGACGCCGCCGGGGAGCGTCATCGGGCCGCCTCCGCCATGGGGGCGCGGATCTCGAGGTCGGCCGCCGGCGAGGCGACGCCCGCCACCAGGTCGGGCCTGGCGGCGAGCACCGCGCCGACGGCGAGCGCGGTGATCACGCCTTCGCCGATCCCGATCACAACGTGGGTGCCGACCATGGCCACCGCGACGTCGGCGATGTGGAGGTCGACGGTCCCCCCGATCGCCAG
>DATCYI010000564.1:0-1738 GCA_036570385.1 Acidimicrobiales bacterium
CGAGGTGGAGCGAGCGGCGGAGGAAGTCGAGCTGGAGGAGCAGCAGGTTCTCGGCCACGTCCTCCTGCGATGCCATGTGGGTGACGCCGGTCAGCGGCAGCACCTCGTGGGGCCGGCCGGCGGCCAGCAGCGCGGCCGACAGCTGCAGCGTGTGGGCGCTGACGACGTTGTCGTCGGCCAAGCCGTGGATGAGCATCAGCGGCCGCTCGAGCTTGCCCGCGTCGGCGATGAGCGAGCTGCGCTCGTAGGCAGCGGGATCCTCGTCGGGGTGGCCCAGGTAGCGCTCCGTGTAGAAGGTGTCGTAGAGCCGCCAGTCGGTGACGGGCGCGCCGGCGATGGCCGCGTGGACCACGTCCGGACGTCGCAGCACCGCCAGTGCCGCGAGGTAGCCGCCGAAGCTCCAGCCCCGGATCGCCACGCGGCTCAGGTCGAGCCGCGGCTCCACCTCGGCCAGCGCGGCCAGCGCATCGAGCTGGTCGTCGAGCACACCGCTGGCGAGGTCGCCGGCGATCGCGCGCTCCCACGGGCCGCCCCGACCAGGCGTTCCTCGCCCGTCGATGACCACCACCGCGAATCCCTGGTCGGCGAACCACTGCGACGATGCGAAGGCGCCGCGGGACTGGAGCACCCGTTGGGCGTGCGGCCCGCCGTAGGGATCGAGCAGCACCGGCAGCGGTCCGTCGTGCTCGGGGGCTGACGGCAGGAGCAGGGCCGTGGCCAGGCGCCGCTCGGTCAGGTGGCGGATGGCGACCTCTGGTCGCACGAGCGGCGTTGCCGCCAGCGATGCCAGCTCTGCACCTCCGATCACGGCGGTGCGGACGCCGTCGCGATCCAACGACGTCGACCGGACGACGACCGTGCCGCCGCCCGCGGCGGCGGTGTGCACGCCAGCGCCGTCGGTGATCCGCTCGAGACCGTCCTTCGACCAGCGCCAGACGTCCACGACTGTGGCGTCGTCGAGCGGGTTCGCGCTGAGCAGCACCTCCGCTTCGCCCACGTGGAGGGCGGCCCGCACGTTCAGGTCATCAGGCGTCACCGCCTCGCCGCCGACGATCAACCGGCGCCCGCGCTCGCCGTCGCGGCCCATCACCAGACGCCCATCGTCAAGGCGCGCCGGGGTGCCAGGCAGCCGCTCGACCCACACGGGATCGGTGCCCTGGTGGATCGAGTCGCTGGCTCCCGTCGCCGGCGCGATCGCTCGCACGTCGAGCGCTCGCTGGTCCCGGGGCTGGAGGGCGATCATCGGGCCCTGCGCATCCCAGCCGGCACCGACCAGGTACGGCCAGGCCTCGGCATCCCAGGGCACCTCGGTCAGGCTGCCGTCGAGCCCAACGATCCACGCCGTCACCGACGCGTTCGCAGTCCCTGCGGCCGGGTAGGCGACCTCGCTGGGCGGGGTGGACGGCTGCGCCGGATCGGCGATCCACCAGCGCGGCACCGGAGCTTCGTCGACGCGGGCGACCAGCAGCGCGTCGCCGTCCGGCGACCACCAGTAGCCACGGTCGCGGTCCATCTCCTCGGCCGCTGCGAACTCCGCGATTCCCCACCGCACCAGCGGCTCCTGGCTGCCGGCCAGCTCCCGGGCGGTGGAGGCGTCGTCGAGCTCGACGACCCAGAGCCCGCCGTCGTGGTGCCATGCCACGCGCCGGCCCGTCGGATCCGGACGTGGATCGACAACGGGTCCTGGCACGTCGACGAGTCGAGCCTCGCCCGCCACCAGGTCGACCACCACCAGCTG
>DATCYI010000565.1:0-3518 GCA_036570385.1 Acidimicrobiales bacterium
GCCGGCGTTGCCCAGCACGGCCACGCGCCGACCGGCGGGCAGCGGCTGGCTGATCAGCAGGCGAGCGGTGGCCAGCAGCGAGGTGAGGGTCGGCGCCTCGATCACGCCCGTCTGGCGCAGCAGCACCTCGTCGGTGTCGTCGCCGAGGGTGGCCAGGCCCTCTCCGCCAGGCGCGAGCCCGGTCTTGACCGCCACGACCGGCTTGGCCCGGGTGAGCTGGCGGGCGAGGCGGCTGAAGTGCCGGGCGTTGCCGAAGGACTCGATGTACATGCAGACGACGTCTGTGTGGTCGTCGTCGGCCCAGTACTGGAGCATGTCGTTGCCCGACACGTCGGCGCGGTTGCCGAGAGCCACGAACGACGAGATGCCGACGCCCACCTCGCGGGCCCGGGCGATGATGGCGGCGCCGACCATCCCCGACTCCGACAGCAGCGACACCCTCCCCCGCCGCGGCACCACCGGAGCGAAGGTGGCGTGGAGCCGGACCGAGGGGTCGGTGTTGATGATGCCGAGGCAGTTCGGGCCCACGAGGCGGATGCCCCAGGATCGGGCGACGCGGAGCACCTCGGCCTCCAGCGCCGCACCCGCCTCGCCCTGCTCGGCGAAGCCGGCGGAGAGGACCACCGCCCCGTACACCCGCTTGCGACCGCACTCCTCCATCACCTCGGCGACCTTCTCGGCCGGGACGACGATCACGGCCAGGTCGACGTCGTCGGGGACGTCGAGCACGCTCGGGAAGGAGCGGACGCTCCCGACGTGGTGGGCGCTCGGGTTCACCGGGTAGATGGGGCCCTCGAACCCCGACGCTTGGAGGTTGTTGAGCAGGTCACGGCTGATCGTGCCCCGCTCGCGGCTGGCGCCGATCACCGCGACGCTGTTCGGTGACAGCAGCCGCCGGACCGCCTCGGAGGCCGCGGCGCGGGCCCGGTCGGCGATCTTGGCCTCGGCCTCGGAGGTCGGCGAGAGCCCCAGGCGCACCTCGATGACGCCGTCGGCGAACTTGGTGACGGTCTCGAAGCCGGCCTGGGTGAAGACGCCGATCATCTTGCGGTTCTCGGGGAGAACCGAGGCGGTGAACGCCGTGAGGCCGATCTCCCTGGCCCGCACCGCGAGGTGCTCGAGGAGCAGCGTGGCCAGGCCGCGGCCGTGGTTGGCGTCGTCGACGAAGAACGCCACCTCCGCCTCGCCCCGGTGGCGCCAGCGGTCGTAGCGGGCGACGCCGATCATGTCGTCGCCGCGCAGGGCGATGAGCGCCATGCGATCGACGTAGTCGACGTTGATCAGCCGCTCGACGTCCTTGTCGGACAGCCGCGGCCGGGGGCTGAAGTAGCGGTAGTAGATGCTCTGGGGCGATTGGCGCTCGTGGAACGCCAGCAGCAGGTCGCCGTCACCGGGCCGGATCGGGCGCACGTGGGCCGTGGCCCCGTCGGTGAGGACGACGTCGGCTTCGTAGGCCGCCGGGTAGCCCTCCGGCACGCTTCCCGGCAGGCGCTGCTCCACCGTGTCCATGACGTCGAACCTACCGGCGCATCGATCCCGCCGCGGTACCGTTCGCCCTCCACGACCTGTCGAAGAGAGATCGCCGTGCTTCGCCGCCCCATTCCGCTGCTGCTCACGCTCCTCGTAGCCCTCATCGCCGCCGCGTGCGCCGGCGAAGCCGACGAGAACCCCCTCGCGACCGGCGGCGCTGACGGCGGCTGGTTCGACCTCGACGAGCTCGATGAGCTCGACGACCGGATCGACGAGCCCATCGCCCCCGACACCGGCCTCGGTGGCGAGGACGCCCCCGACGCGAGCGAGGTCGTGGAGGCCGCCCTCGTCGACGTCGACGCGTTCTGGGAGCGCACCTATGAGGACCTCTACGGGGACGACTACGAGCCGATCAGCGGAGGCTTCTGGCCGTACGGCCCCCGGTCCGACTCGCCGCCGTGCGGCTCGCCGCCACCCGACTACTCCGACATCGCCGCCAACGCGTTCTACTGCCCGTCAGACGACCTGATCGCCTGGGACGCCGTGAACCTCGTGCCGGGCCTCTACGAGGAGTTCGGTGGGTTCACGCTCGGGATCGTCTTCGCCCACGAGTTCGCGCACGCCGTCCAGGCCCGAGCCGACCTCTTCGGCTCTCCGACGATCGTCACCGAGCTCCAGGCCGACTGCTTCGCCGGCGCCTGGACCGCCGATGTCGAAGCCGGCAACTCCGACTTCTTCGAGGTCACGCCGGTCGACCTCGACAAGGCCATCGCCGGCTTCCTCGAGCTCCGCGACGGCGTCGGCACCGACGCTCGCGACCCTCTCGCCCACGGCACCGGGTTCGACCGCATCGGGTCCTTCAGCGAGGGCTACGAGGCCGGGCCCGAGCGCTGCGCCGAGTACCCCTCGCTGTTCGAGTCGGGAGAGCTCGTGATCGTGGAGGTGCCCTTCACCGACCAAGCCGACTTCGAGAGGGGCGGCGACCTCCCCCTCGAGGAGGCCTTCCCGCTCGCCATCCAGGACCTCGAGCACTTCTGGTCGCTGCTCATGCCCGAGCTGGGCCAGCCGTGGACACCGGTGACCGACGTGGTGGTGCTCGACCCCGCTGTCGACGAGGTGGAGTGCGGCGAGACCTACAGCGGCGAAGACCTCGTGAACGCGTCCTTCTACTGCATCGCCTCCGACACCATCTACATCGACGGGCAGAACCTGGTGCCGACGCTCTACGGAGAGATCGGCGACTACGCCGTCGCCACGGAGCTGGCCCGCCAGTACGCCTACGCGGCGCAGGTGCGGATGGGCAACGAGGACAACTCGCTGGAGGCGAACCTCCAGGCCGACTGCTTCGCCGGCCTCTACGCCTCCACCGGGTTCCTGCAGAACCGGGGCGAGGACCAGCCGATGGTGCTCTCGCCCGGCGACCTCGACGAAGCCGTCATCGCCTTCCTGCTCATGAGCCCCAGCGCAGACGAGGTCGTGGAGAGCGACACCACGGTGGGCACCGCCTTCCAGCGCTTCGACGCCTACCGAGCGGGGTTCTTGGACGGCGTGTCGGCCTGCGAGGCGCTCGTCGGCTGAGCAGCGGCCCGCTCAGCGGCCGCGCGCTCGGCACGGTCGAGCCGGGCCTCCCTGACGCCATGGGCCTGGCGGGCGATGTGCAGCCCGATGCCGGTGATCACCACCGCGATGAGGCCGAGGAGCCCGACCTGGAGCGATCCACCCCTGTCGCCCGACTCCTCGGGCTCCTCACCCGAGTTCGGCTTCGGGATGATCTCGCCGACTGGAGACTCCCCGGAGTCCTGTGCACCGGCCGGCGGGCTGACGCTCAGCACGAGCAGCACCGCGATCAGCGAAGCCGCAACGATCCTGAGCACCCCGGAAGATGGCCTGCGCTCGTCGGTTCGCACCACGCCATCCTCGCGCCACCCCTCGCGACCAGTCCAAGGCCCCGAGGGGCTGCCGCTGAGGGGTCTGCTCAGGACGAGCGGGAGCGGCGGCGGCGGGGCGCTCCCCCGCCGGCGGCGGTCGCGGCCTCCGCGTCGGCGGCG
>DATCYI010000566.1:0-7551 GCA_036570385.1 Acidimicrobiales bacterium
CCGCCCGAACCACCCGAGCTCGCGCCCGGGCCCAGGCCGGTTCCGTCGCCGCCGGTGGCGACCATGGCCTCGACGGCGGACTCCTGGTCATCGCTCCAGCGGGTGCCGCAGCCGGCGGCCAGCAGGACGGCTACCGCCAGCAGCGCGACGCAGCGACGTCGGGGCCGCGATGGCGCACCTCGATCCCCCATCCCGATCCTCCGTTCGTCTCCAGCACACCCGAGTTTTGACGTGGCTGTTGATTTCTACGGAGGGCGGCGGCACTCCTCCCCACCCCAGACGGAAACCTATGGATGTTTAAGGACCCGATGAGTCAGTCGGAAAAGCTGAGACGACCTCGCTGAAGGCGGCGAGGGTGTCGACCGGGGCGAAGTCGGCGAACCAGGCGTAGAAGCGCTCGACGCCCCTGTCCTGGAGGGCGCCGAAGTGGTCGACGAGCTCGGCAGCCGTGCCGATCACCAGGTGCCGGCCCAGGCCGCTGGTGCCGAACCGTCGTCGGGCCACGGCGGTCACCTCATCGCGCTGAGCCTCGTCCCGGACCAGGGCGACCATCGACTGGACCGACACACGAGCATCGCCGGCCAGGTCGCGCCGGGCCTCGAGCTTGTCGAGCTCGTGGATCGGCACGTTCCACCAGTCGGCGTGGGTGCTCACGATCTCGAGGGTGCGCGGCCCGACGCCGCCGACGGTCACGGGGATGTGTCGGGTGGGGACGGGCCGCTGCTGGGCACCGGTGAGGGTGAAGTGCTCGCCGGCGTGGTCGACGACCTCACCCGTCCAGAGGCGGCGCATCACATCCAGCGACTCCGCCAGCCGCGCCACGCGCCAGCGCGCCTCGGTGGTGCCGACGCCGAAGGTCTCGAGCTCCTCCGGCACGGAGCCCCAGCCGATGCCCAGCTCGAAGCGGCCCCCCGACGCGTGGTCGAGCGATGCGACCTGCCGGGCCAGCACGGCCGGGTGCCGCAGCGGGTCGCACAGCACGAGGTGGCCCACCTGGAGCGTCGACGTGCGACCGAGGACCCATCCGGCGACCGTCATCGCCTCCCACATGTCGTGCTCGAGCGCGAGCGGAGGAGCCAGGTGGTCCATGAAGGCGATGCCCTCGAAGCCCGCCGCCTCAGCGGCGAGCGCCCGCTCCACGATCGCAGCGAGGCTCATCCGCATCTGCGGCAGGAACAAGTGGAAGGCAGCGGGCATCGCCGCACCCTATGGTCGACCGGACACGGTCTGCCGCTCCCGGCTGCGTCGGGATCTCGCTCGTTCGAAGCCGTCAGAGGCCGGGCCGCGTCGAGCGGGCTGCGGTCCTCGTTTCCGATTGCGATCCGAGATCGACTAAAGGCTCCCTAGGAGACGCCCCCACTCTCGGACTTCGTCGGGGCCCGGCGGTACCTCATCGGTGTGGATCTGCATGAGCCGGCTCACCCGAGCCGCTTGCTGCACGAGGACAGAGCCGCCGGCCCACGCGACCACGTCTCCGAGGCCATCGACCTCCCGGCTGTCAGATGCCATGGCATCCCAGTCAGCCGTCTGGAGCAGGCGGACGATGTCGAGGCCGTCGCTCCCCCGCTTCTCGGCGCGCTGGTCCCGCCGGTCGAGCCATGCGTGCAGCTTGCAGGCGATCAGGGGAAGGCGGCGCGCCACCGGCACAACGACTGCTAGATCGGCGCAGCGCACCTGCACGTCGGTGGTCAGCCGAGCGGCCGCCCAGTGCGCCATGACGAAGAGCCGGTTCTTGTCGTCGAGATCATCGGCGTCAGGTCCCGGATCGAGCACCTCGATGATCTCGAGCTTGACGCCTTCGACGATTCGCCGATGATCGCTGTCCCCCGGCGTGCCCAGCGCGACGAGCGTCTCGTGCGCCTCGTCCGCGGCGGCCGTGTCGATGTCGAGCGTCGGGCGGTGGCTCTCGCCAAGGTGGCACCAGACCGCGAAGCCACCGATCACCGACCACGTGCCTGCGGTGTCAGCGACCTCGTGAAGCGCCTCGACGAACCGGCGATTCATCGACGGCAGTACGAGCTCCTTCACTGCCAGGCCACCTCCGCCCCGGGGACGGCTGGATCGATCGAGCGCCAGTCACCGAGGATCTCGCGTCCCCTGGCGGAGGTCGACAGATCCAGCGCAGCCACCACCGGATGGACGACACCGTCTCTCGCCGAGGCGATGACGAGTGGCGTGGGAGCCATCGCCACCTCGACGACCGACTCGTGGGTCCCGTGCCGGAGGCGATGACGATCGAACAATGCTTGGTCAGCGCAGTAGTAGCGCCTACTACCCGCCAGCGCGGGCGCGCCCCAGCTCGCGGCTGCAGCATCTCCCGCGAGAACCCACCCTTCGCCGTTGGGCGCCGCGTCGACGCTCTGCGACTTCACGACCCAAGCATCGCTTGTGGCCCAGAACAGCTCGGGAACGACCGGTGCGCCGTTCGACTCGATGAGCGCGACCTGCATCAAGTGCTGGCGCGCCCGTGAGATCGTGGACGGCGCCATCTCCGCCATCCGGGCCACCTCGCGGACACCTGGCGGATCGCTTGGTCGCTGGAGCAGGCCAAGCGCGAGGGAGATCCCGCCCACGCCGACAACAGGCCGTCGAGGATTCGGCCCATCCGCTCCCTTGACGTAGGAGCGAGTCGGCACATCGAGACGGACTCCGATCTCGGGCAGCCACAATCGAAGCCGGCCACGGCGGTCCCAATACGACCATCCGGCAAGCCGGAGAACCTCCTCCGCCGCCGAATCGATCAGATCCACCACCACCACGACCTCAGTCGAACCCGTGGACACCAGGCGCTCGGCGGCAGCCGCCGTGAGCGAGGTGCGCCTCTCCAGGGTCCTCGGCGCGCTCTCACCGTCGGCTGTCGCTACCACGACCGCACCGGGGCCGGCCGTGACCGTGAGCTCGGGAGCGACCTCCGCGACGATCTCAGCCAGCAGCTCAACATCCACGATCAGATAGTACATGTTGCGTGTTCGATCGTCATCGAACACGCAACAACTCCAGGCGTACGTACGGAGACGACATGCCAGGTCAGTTGATCATCCTGCGGATTGCCGGGCAGCGGCAAGACCACGCTGTCTCACAGAGCTGGCCTCGGCCCGACACGCCTTCCGCCTCAGTCCCGATGAGTGGATGGACGCCCTAGGCGTGAACCTGTGGGATGCCGACGTCCGTGCGAGCATCGAGGCGCTGCAATGGGGCGTCGCGCAGGACCTGATGCGCCTCGGCACCAGCGTGATCATCGAGTGGGACACCTGGGGACGCGAGGAGCGAGACGTCCTACGAGAGGGCGCGCCCGACAGCTGGACGCTGCCGTCGAGCTGCACTACCTCGACGTTCCAACCGACGAGCTGTGGCGGCGAGAGCAAGCGCGGAACATGGAGGACCCGCCGATGGAACGAGTCGCTCTCGACAAAGCATGTAGAGAGCTTTCAGCCCCCCGACGATGACGAGGTGTCGTTGTTCGACATGCCGCCGGATCTCACACGCGGCCCCTGAAACCACGAAACGCACCCAGCATCTGGGTGCGTTCATGGGACTTCTTGGGTGGGCCGTGAGGGATTCGAACCCCCGACCCCCTGCGCGTCATGCAGGTGCTCTAACCAACTGAGCTAACGGCCCGAAGGAGCGCTGACCTTAGCAGGGGTCCCGGCCCGTTCCGAAGTGGGCTCAGCCGGCGTCGTCGTCGGCTCCGTCGTCACGCTCGGCCATCCGCTTGGCCTCCTCTTCAGCGGCCTTCTCGGTCAGCTCCTCGAGCTCCTCTTCCACCTCTTCGCGCAGCTCGGTGGTGTCGGTCGTGCCGTCGTCGTTGCTGTGCTCGGACATGGCGACTGCCTTCCCCCACCCCGAGCCGCCGAAACTGCGTGCGCCACACCGGCAGCAACTGAGCGTTGTGAGACGGGCGGGAGGGGCAAACGGCACGATCTGGTCAAGGATCGGGCCCAAGCCTGCGCGTCACGCACAGCGTCGGTGCGAACCTGTTAGACAGGCTGCTCATGCTGCCCAGTGGGATCGACGCACTAGACGCTCGACTCATACAGGCGATGTGCGCGACACCGCGAGCAGGCGTGATGGAGCTGGCTCGTCAGCTGGGCGTGGCCCGCGGGACCGTACAGGCCAGGCTCGACAAGCTCCAGAAGCGGGGCGTGATCAGCGGCTTCGACCCCGACCTCGACCTCAGCGCCATGGGCTACGAGGTCCTCGCCTTCGTCACCCTCGAGATCGCCCAGGGCCGCCTGGGTGATGTGATCGAGCACCTCGAGACCATCCCCGAGGTGCTCGAAGCCCACGCCACCACGGGCCCTGGCGACCTCCACTGCCGGATCGTGTCGCGCACCAACGCCCACCTGCAGCACGTCCTCGGCCGAGTCCTCGAGGTACCCGGCATCTTGCGGACCGCCACCCAGATCGCGCTCAGCGAGCAGGTCGCGCACCGGGTGCTGCCGCTGGTCGCCCAGGTGATCGACGACTCGGCCGAGCGATCGGTGTCGGCGCCGAAGCGGGCCCGCGGGCTGGTGTCTTGACCCACGGGTGCAGCTGACGTCCGGCCGGCCGGGCTCGTCGGCGTCGACGCCCGCTTTGCAATGGGGCTGACGGGACCGGCGGCCGTATCGTGCCCGGCATGTCTGAGCGCGCTTCCATCCCCCTCTCCACCAGACCGCCGCTGCGCGACCTCTGGCGCCACGCGCGCACCCACCGCCGCAAGGTCGTGCTGGCCACGTTCTTCTCGGTGCTCAACAAGATCTGCGACGTCGCGCCGGAGCTGCTCATCGGCGCAGCGGTCGATGTGGTGGCGCGCGACGGCGAGAGCTTCGTCGGCCGGCTGTTCGGCGTCGAGGACCGCTTCGACCAGCTGACGATCCTTGCGATCGTCACGGTGTTCGTGTGGATCGCCGAGTCGATCACCGACTACATCGCCGACGTGACCTGGCGGAACCTCGCTCAGGCGGTGGAGCACGACACCCGCATGGAGGCCTACGGGCACGTGCAGAGCCTCGAGCTGGCCTACTTCGAGGACCGCTCGTCGGGCGGGCTCATGTCCGTGCTCAACGACGACGTGAACCAGCTGGAGCGGTTCCTCGACTTCGGCGCCAACGAGGTGATCCTCACCGCCACCAACGTCGTGCTCGTCGGCATCACCTTCGCCGTGATCTCCCCCACCCTGGCGCTGCTGGCCTTCCTCCCGATCCCGGTGATCATCCTCGGCTCGCTGCGCTACCAGCGCACGCTCGAGAAGCGCTACGACGCCGTGCGCGCCGCGGCCGGCCGCATCGCCGACACGCTCACCAACAACCTCAGCGGCATCGCCACCATCAAGGCCTTCGATGCCGAGTCGCGAGAGGTCGAGCGCGTCGCCACCGACAGCCGCGAGTACAGCAACGCCAACCAGGAGGCCATCCGCTACTCGAGCGCGTTCGTGCCCCTGATCCGCATGGCGATCCTCGCCGGCTTCACCATGACGCTCGTGGTCGGTGGCCGAGCCGCCCTCAACGGCGACCTCGAGATCGGCCTGTTCTCAACCCTGGTGTACATGACGCAGCGACTCCTGTGGCCGCTCACCCGTCTCGGCGAGATGCTCGACCTCTACCAGCGGGCGATGGCGTCGTGCCGCCGGATCTTCGGGCTGCTCGACGTGTCGCCGACGATCCGCCCGGGTGCCCGCGAGCTGCCGGCTCCTGTCCAGGGCGCCGTGCGGTTCGAAGGGGTCAAGTTCGCCTATGGCGACGGCACGCCGGTGCTCAAGGGGCTCGACCTCGACATCCCGGCGGGCGAGACCCACGCCATCGTCGGCGCCACCGGTGCCGGCAAGAGCACGATTGTGAAGCTGCTCCTGCGTCTCTACGAGCCCACCGAGGGGCGCATCACCCTCGATGGCATCCCGATCGACGAGCTCACCTTCGCGTCGCACCGTGGCGCCCTCGGCTTCGTGAGCCAGGACGTGTTCCTGTTCCAGGGAACGGTGCGGGAGAACCTCACCTACGGGCGGCCGGACGCCACCGACGACGAGGTGGTCCGGGCGGCCACGCTCGCCGAAGCGCACGGGTTCATCACCGCCATGCCCGACGGCTACGACACCATCGTGGGCGAGCGCGGGCAGAAGCTCTCCGGCGGGCAGCGCCAGCGCCTCACGATCGCCCGGGCCATCGTGCGCGATCCCGCGGTGCTGGTGCTCGACGAGGCCACCAGCGCTGTCGACAACGAGACCGAGGCCGCCATCCAGCGATCGCTGGCCCGGGTCTCGGAGGATCGCACCAGCATCGTGATTGCCCACCGGCTCTCGACCGTCCGCCACGCCCACCGCATCCACGTGCTGGAGGCGGGCGAGGTCGTGGAGCACGGCACCCACGAGGAGCTCGTGGAGCAAGGCGGGCTCTATGCCGCCCTGTGGCGGGTGCAGACCGGCGAGGCCGCGGTGGCCGCCGCCGACTGAGCGTGGTGCCACCCGGGCCGGAGCCCGGGTGGCCGCTCACAGACCTACTTGTTGACGGCGTCCTTGAAGGTCTTGCCGACCTTCACCTTCGGAACCGTGGCCGCGGCGATCTGGATCTCCTCGCCGGTGGACGGGTTGCGTCCGGTGCGGGCTGACCGCTCGGTGCGCTCGAAGGTCAGGAAGCCGGGCAGCTGGACCTTGCCGCCGCCGGCGACGGTGTCGGTGATGACGTCCTCGAACGCGCTGAGGACGGATCCGACCGCGGAAGCGGTCTGACCAGACTTCTCCGCAACGGCGCTTACGAGCTCGGCCTTGTTCATCGGGGCCCTCCTTAGTTAGGGGCAGATCTTGAGGTGCGAATCACGCTAACGACAGCCCGGTAGGTGATGGTGGATCCCGAGCGCGTCAGCTGTGACGGGGGTCACTCACGCGCCGTGGGCGTGGTCGCAGAGGCGAGCCTCGCCATCGGGCACGGAACCTCCGGCCACGCCCTCGAGCGCAGCGAAGGGACCGCAGGGGTGGGGCTCGATCCAGACGTGCATCATCGGCGTCTCGGTGCCCTTGGCCAAGCCGGGCCCGCAGCCCCCGTCGGGACCGGTGAGCCCTGAGACCCGGCCGCTGGGGTCGAAGCAGAGGTTGTCGTGGATGTGCCACTGCGTGAGCGCGCCCCCCACGTCGGGCACGTCGTCGAGCGTGTCGCCGGCGTTGAGCATGTACATGGCGGCGACCAGGCGCTTCGGCGTGACGGAGGTGTCGTAGACCAGGGACTCGGGATGGTCTGGATCGAGGATCTTGTCGTCGTTCATGTTCTCGGCGTTGAGGTAGTGCTCGTGGCCGAGGAAGCCGTCGCCGATCGAGTGGAAGCCCATCGCCTCGACCGCCGAGGGATCGGCGAACTGGGGCAGGCGCACCAGCGTGACGGCGAGGAGGTTCTCGGCTCGAGCCTGCTGCTGGGCCGTCACGCCCTCCACCCCACCCAGGTCGATGGGGAGCTCGGGGTCGAACGGCTTGGGCGGCACCGCGGCCGCCGGTCCGTGCGCGGCAGGGTCCTCGACGTGAGCCACGCCATCCGCGTGGGCGACGCCGTCGGCGTGCTCGGCGCTGTCACCGTGGCCGCCCTCGTG
>DATCYI010000567.1:0-5745 GCA_036570385.1 Acidimicrobiales bacterium
TAGGCGTGGAGGATCACCTCGGTGTCGCTGCCGTCACCGCCGTCGTGGCCTGTGAAGAAGCGTCGGCCCTTGGCCTCCAGCTCCCGGCGCAGCTCGCGGTGGTTGTAGATGCAGCCGTTGAAGGCGACCGCCAGCCCCACGTGGGGGTCGACCATCGGCTGCGACGCGGCCTCGGAGAGGTCGATGATCTTCAGCCGGCAGTGCCCCAGGGCGATCTCGCCGTGCTGCCAGAGGCCCGAGCCGTCAGGGCCTCGCCGCCGCATCGTGTCGGTCATCGCAGCGACCGCCGCGACGTCCGCCGTCTGCTGGTGAGGTCCGATCTGTCCGCTGAATCCGCACACGACGTCCTCGTGTACCCACAGAGGGCGCGGAGCAGCCCCCTAGAGGCTGGCCAGCCAGCGCTCGGCCTGGTCGGCCCGCTTGCGGAGCTGGTCGAGGGTGGCCTCGGTGATGCGGGTTACGCCGGCAAGGCGGTTCAGGCGACCGTTGACCTCGCGGTGGCTGAGCCCGGTGAAGCGCACGAGGTCCATGGCCAGGTCGGCGTTGGCGTCGCGCAGCTCCTTCTTGACCTCCGGGAGCGGCCGGCCGCCGAGGTCCTCGGGCAGGGCCATCGAGAAGCGCCCGGAACCCGGCGGAGGGGGCGGTGGCAGGTCGAAGGGGACGCTGCTGTCCTCCTCCTCGCCCGGGTCGTGCGACTCGTCAGCCCCATCGTCGAACACCGAGGCGCCGCTGCCGTCGTCGAGGACCTCGGCGGAGAGCACCTCGAACAGGGACATCTGGGCGTCCTCGGCATCACCTGGCACCTCGTCGAGCTGCGCCTCGTCGAGGCCGGAGGGCTCGTCGTCCTCCACCTTGCGACGCAGCTGGTGGCGGCGCTGCTCGGCGATCGTGGTCGCCCAGGTGCGCAGTCGGGGGTCGTCGGGGATGAACAGCCACGCCCGCTCCTGGGCCGCCGCGCCGCCGGTGTGGCGCACCAGGCGGCCGACGGCCTGGCGGAAGAAGAGCTCCGTCGTGGTGGTCGTGGCGAACACGCCGAGCCGCAGACGGGGGATGTCGACCCCCTCGGACACCATGCGCACGGCCACGATCCACGGCTCGGTGCCCTCGGCGAAGCGAGCGATGCGAGCGGACGCGCCGGGGTCGTCGGAGGTGGCGACCACCGCCCTCACGCGGTGGCGCTGGTGGAGCAGCTGCGAGATGCCACGGGCGTGGTCCTGGTCGGTGGCGATCACCAGGCCGGCGGCGGTGGGCTGAGTGGTGCGCAGCTCCATGAGCCGGTCGTTGGCCTGGGCCAGCACCGTGGGCAGCCACTCGCCGTCGAGGCTTAGAGCGGTGCGCAGCCGCTGGGCGGATCGCTGGCGGTCGAGGGCGTCGTCGAAGCTCGCCGCGGTGGCGGTGCCGTCGGGGGCGGTCCACTCCATGAAGCCGTTGATGCGAGGGAACCAGACCGGCCGGACCACCCGCCGGTCGGCGAGGGCTGAGTCGTAGCCGTACTCGTAGTCGGGCCGGGCCTCGTCGAGGTGGTACTCGACGAAGGGGATGGCGTGGGTGTCGCTGCGGAACGGCGTGCCCGAGATGGCCAGGCGCCGGGGTGACGGCTCGAAGGCCGAGCGAACGGCCGAGCCCCAGGCCCGCTCATCGCCGGCGTGGTGGATCTCGTCGAGCACGACGACGCAGCGCTCGGCGTGCTTGCGCAGCGCCCCGGGGTTGGCGGCGACCTGCTGGTAGGTGACCACGACGCCGTGCATGTCACCCGGCAGGCGGCCGAGAGATGAGTCCCACCGGGGCTCGAGGTGCAGGTCGAACCGGGCCGCGGCGCGGGACCACTGCAGCTTCAGGTGGCTGGTGGGGGCGACCACCACCACCCGGTGCGCGGGGTTGGCGGCGAGGTGGCGGATGACGGCGGTCAGGGCGAAGGTGGTCTTGCCGGCCCCGGGGGTGGCCACGGCCAGGAAGTCCGCTCCGGGGGCCTCGTCGAGGGCATCGAGCGCCTGCTTCTGCCAGCGGCGGAGGCGGACGGAGCGGACCATGGGACCGAAGATGATGGCACCGCGCGCGGCCGGGAGCCGAACCGCGCGGGGGTGACCGTGGGCACTTGTGGGCGCCTGGGCGCTCAGCCTCCCGGCGGGTGGGGCACGCCGAGACCGGCCGCGAAGCGCTCGAGCGCGAGGTGCCCGAGCGGGAGCTCCACGCCGAGTCCGGCACCGAGCTCGAGGGCCAGCTCGAGGTCCTTCTCGGCCAGGCTCCGGGTGTGGCAGAAGATGTCGTAGAGGCCGTCGTCGGGGTTGAGGGGAGCGGCGGTGGGGCGGACCATGATGGCGCCGGCGCCGCCGGTGACGGCGTCTGAGTGGCGGACCACCTGACCGAGCTTGAGCAGGTCGAGCCCGGCCGCCTCGGCCAATCGCTGGGCCTCCGTGGCGCCGGTGTAGGCGATGAAGTGCATGAGGTTGCGAGCCAGCTTGGCGCGGGTGCCGGCGCCCACCGGGCCGAAGTGCACCACGAGGGAGGCGAAGCGCTCGAAGGGCTCGCGGGCCAGCTCGAAGGCGGCCCGCTCGCCACCGACCAGCACCGCGAGCGTGCCGTCGTGAGCGCCGATGAAGCCGCCGCTCACCGGCGCGTCGAGCACGTGCACCCCCGAGGTGGCGGCCACCTGGCCCAGCTCCTCGACCGTGTCGGCCCTCACAGTGGAGTGGACGGCGATGACGGTGCC
Source organism: Acidimicrobiales bacterium (assembly GCA_036570385.1). Taxonomy (GTDB): domain Bacteria; phylum Actinomycetota; class Acidimicrobiia; order Acidimicrobiales; family VFJN01; genus VFJN01. The sequence goes on from DATCYI010000567.1 coordinate 2,711, forward strand.
GGAGCGCGCCGTCGTGAGCAGCTCCGCCACCACCGCGCGGACCTGCTCGTCGTCGAGGACCATCACCGAGATCACGTCGGCTGCCGCGCCCAGCTCGGCCACGCTGGTGGCGACGGTGGCGCCGAGGTCGGCGAAGGGCTTGGTGGCCTCGTCGCGCAGGTCGTGGACGACGAGGCCGTCGGGCCAGCCGGCCAGGCGCTGGGCCATCGGGGCGCCGATCTGGCCGAGGCCGATGAAGCCGACGGTGGTCATCGCTCGGGCCAGATGGGAGCGGGCGCCTGCCCCACAGGGTGGTGGCCGGGCAGGTCGCCGCCCAGCGAGCGGTGCATCCGCGCAGTCATTCCCTCGGAGAGGGTGCCGTCGCGCATCATCTCGAGGAACAGGGCGGCGGCGTTGCCGTAGTCGAACCAGTCCCGCTGGAAGCTCCACTGCTGGTCGCCGGCGTAGCCGAACCACGAGCCGCCGATGCCGGCCACCTCGTAGCGCGATCCGTCGGCCCGGGTGGCGTCGGCGATCTGGCGCCAGAGCCCGATCACCTGGCCCTTGCGGTCGTCGATCAGGATCTCCTCGTAGGGGTACTGCCACCCGTCGAGCCCGCCCATCTCGAGGCCGAGGGCCACGTCGCGGATCTGCTCGCGGCCCACGGCCATGAACTCGTGCTCGGGGCCGTAGTTCCAGCCGTAGGTGGCGTCGGGCGCGTAGAGCTCGGCCATCGGTCGCCAGTCACCGGCGGCTTCGGCGTCGCGGTTGGCCTGCAGCCACCGCTCCACCATCTCCTCCAGCTCGGCACGGGGGAACGCGGGCATCAGGCCTCCTCTTCGACGGTCGTCTCGACGACGGTCAGTGCATGGGTCGGGCAGTACCGCACGGCCGCTTCCACGGCCGAGCGCTCCGAGTCGGGGGGAGACTCCTCGAGGATGGTGAGCACGGCGTCCTTGGACACCGAGAAAACCGCCGGCGCCTCCGACTCGCACACGCCGTGCCCCTGGCACAGGTCGCGGTCGACGACGATGCGCCAGCTCATGAGCGTGGCGCCATCCGCGCCGCGCAGGGCTGCGCCAGCTGCACGACCATCTTGGAGTGGTCGTTGCGGTAGGTGTCGGGCGGCTGGGTGAGCTCGAACCGGAAGCGTGGGAGCAGGACCGCGAAGATCGTCTTGAGCTGCATCATGGCGAAGGCCGCCCCGACGCAGCGGTGGCGACCGGCTCCGAAGGGGATCCAGCTCCAGGGGTTGGCGACGTCGTCTTCGCGGGGGATGACGTAGCGCGAGGGGTCGAACGCCTCGGCGTCGTCGAACACCTCCGGCAGGCGGTTCGACACCGATGGCGAGGCCCCGACCATCGTGCCGGCCGGGATCCGGTGCCCGGCTACGTCGATGTCGACCTGGGCGACGCGCAGCAGCAGGATCAGCGGCGGGTGGAGCCGCAGCGCCTCCTTGATCGCGGCCTCGAGCAGCGGCATCTCCCGCAGCGCCTGGTAGCTGATCTCCTGCTGCTCGTCGGCCAGCGCCTCGAGCTCGGCCACCACCGCGGCGAGGACGTCGGGGTGGCGCAGCAGCTCGATGAGGGTCCAGGCCGCGGTGCCCGAGGTGGTGTGGTGCCCGGCGAACATCATCGAGATGAACATGCCGGTGACGATGTCCGCCCCGAAGGTCGCCTCGCCGTCGTCGCCCTTGATCGACATGAGCACGTCGAGCAGGTCGCGATCGTCCTTGGCCACGGGCTCCTCGCCCTCGCGCCCCGACATGATCGCCTGGACCAGAGAGACCAGGCCGCGGCGGGCCTCGTCGCGGGCGTGGAAGCTGGGGATGTCGGCGTAGGGGTCGACGTAGGCGAGGGCGTCGGTGCCCTGCTCGAGGTCGTGGTAGAGCCGCGCGAAGCGCCCGTCGAGCTGGTCGCGGAAGCGCTTGCCGATGAGGCAGGCCGACGACGTGTAGATGGTCAGCTCGGCGAACCAGTCGAGCAGGTCGATGTCGCCGCCGTCGGGCGTCTGGGCGAGCATGCGCTCGACCTCGGCGACGATCGTCTCGGCGTGGCCCCGCATGAACTTGTCCCGCAGTGCCTGGTTGTGGAGCGCCCGACGGCGCTCCTCGGGCGAGGCGTCGAACACCACGCCCTCGCCGAAGATCGGCGTCATGAAGGGGTAGGCCTCGGCTTGGTCGAGCTCCTCCTCGGGAGCCCGGAAGAACACCTCGTTGGCCTCGGGGCCGGTGAGCAGCACGACGTCTCGGTCGGCCAGGCGGAACGCCCCGACGTCGCCGCACTCGGCCCGAACCCGCTCCATCAGCCCGATGGGGTCGCGGCGCAGCTCCTCGAGGTGGCCGGTGCCGCCGTCGTCGCCCGACACACGGGGCGGCTCGCGCAGATCGGTGGTGGTCTCGGTGGCGCTCATCGGCTTCCTCCTGGCGGTGCTTCGGGCTCGACCTCGACGAGGGTGAGCTGCGTGCCTCGCGGCGTGGACACCACGGCCAGGACCGCCGCGGCAACGTCGCTCGGGCGCAGGTAGCCGGCGTGGCGCATGATCCCCCAGCGACCCCAGTCGGCGAGCACCTCGTCGACGACCTCGGGCGGCCAGGCGTTGCCCTGCTCGGTGGCCGACGGGCCCGGCCGCACGATGCCGACCCTCACGCCGGTGCCCTCCAGCTCCATCTGCATGGCCCGGGCCAGGCCCTCCAAGGCGTTCTTCGACGTGACGTAGGCGGCCATGTACGTGCGCGGCAGCCGCACCACGTCGGACGTCACGAACACGATGTCGCCTCGCTGGCGGTCGACCATCGCCGGTCCGAGGCGCCTCACGAGGCGGTGGGCGCCGAGCACGTTGACCTGGAGCTGGCGGGTGAAGTCGTCGGGGTCGACGGCGAGCGCGCTGGCCGGCAGCACGTCACCGGCGTTCGACACGACCAGCTCGATCGGGCCGAGCTGGGACTCCGCCCCCGTCGCGAAGGCGTCGATCGAGGCGTCGTCGGTGAGGTCGAGCGGCAGGGCCAGCGCCTCGCCGCCGTCGGCGCGGATCTTGGCCGCGGTGTCCTGAAGGCG
>DATCYI010000568.1:0-7218 GCA_036570385.1 Acidimicrobiales bacterium
GCCGAGGCCACGCTCGCGCCGGTCGAGCTCGTGGCCTACCACGGCGAGCACATCGTGGTCGGCGGGCCGGCCCGCAGCGGTCGCACCACCGCTCTGGCCACGATCGGCGGGGTCAGCCGAGCTGGGGGCGCGCGTCTCATCGGCGTGGCCACGCCCCGCTCGCCGCTTGCCACCCTCGTGGAGCTCGACGAGGTCGTCACGCCCGATCAGCTCAAGGACCTCGAGATCCCCGTCGGCTCCACCCCGGTCGTCGTGCTCGTCGACGACGCCGACGGCTTCGACGACGCCGGCGCCCTGCCCCAGCTGCTCGGCCGGGACGACGTGCTCATCGCGGCCGCCGGTCGCACCGCCACCCTCCGCAAGGGCTACAACCACTGGACCCGGGCGCTGCGCGAGTCCCGCGTCGGCGTGCTGCTCGTCCCCGACGTCGACCTCGACGGCGAGCTGCTCGGCGCGAAGCTGCCCCGTCGCAGCCCCGTGGCGATGGTCCCCGGCCGCGGCTACCTGGTCAACGGCGGCGAGCCCACCCTCGCCCAGATCCACCTCCCCACCTGAGACCCCGAAACCTTGCGAACCTGCGGCCCAAACCCGCGGAAAACCGCGAAGAATGGCCGCAGGTTCGCGGGGTTTGGGTAGACGGGCCGGGAGGTCCCGCCGCCGCCGACATGACTCAATAGGCGCGCTACGGTCTCTTTGCCCCTACTTGCCCATACCAGGAGATGACCACCGTGGGAATGCGTGTCCTTGCCGACCCGAAGGCCGTCGAGCTCATCGGCCAGATGAAGACCCAGATCAGCGACGGCCTGCTCACCCAGATCAACAACCTGATCACCACCGGTACCGAGCTCAGCAACCGTGAGATCTGGGACGGCCCCAAGGCCGTCGAGTTCGGCGATCTCTGGTCCGACCAGATCAGCCCCGCCCTCACCAACGCCCACGCCCAGCTCGAAGAGCTGGCCAGCCGGGTCGATCAGATCACTGCCGACATCATGGCTGCCGGCGGCAACGCCGGCTGACGCCACCCTGCGCGGAGCCCGGGGGCGGCCGGGCCAGCGCTCTTCGCAAGATCTGTGGGCGTCAGAGCACGCATTGCGTGCCTGTGCGCCCACAGATATCGGGGGCTACCGGCCGACTATGGCCTGGCTCTCCGCCACTCGGACGGGCACAGGATCCGACGTCACGTCGAGGGTGCCGAGATCGCCGCCCCCGCCGACGCTGACGGTGTAGGTGCCGCCCCAGGTGACCGTCGCGGTCATGTCGTAGGCGTTGTCCGGCTGCGTGGCCGAGGACTGCCGGTAGGTGTGACCGCAGTCGGTCGACTGGCTGGCCGACGGCGCACCTGAGTCGTACGCGGTGCCAGGCCCGTCACAGGTCACGCTGGTGCCGTCGCCCATGTCCCAGCGCACGGACTGGGGCACCGCTGTCAGCGTGGTCGAGACGGTCACCACGAAGCCGCTGTTCGAGGTGACCGAAGCGCTCGTGGTGAGGACTCGCGGATCCCAGTACGAGGGATCGAGCCACATCCACGTCTCGAGGTTCACGAGCTGAGGCTGGCCGCTGCCCGGGCTGAGGTTGATCGGAGGCTCCGGGATCCCCATGGATGCCAGCGATATGTCGAGCAGATCGATCGCGTCGACCGCCACGATGAACGGCACGCTGAGCAGGGTGTGGATGTCGTCGTCGAAGATGTCGGGGCCGTTGCACTCGACTCGGATGAAGGTGCCTTCGCGCTCCTCGCCGGTTATCCCGAGGAGCACCTCTTGGGAGTTCAGCGTGCTCGAGTACGTGATGTGACCTTGCACCTTCTCGGTCATGAGACTGCCGTCGGGATTCGTCATCTGCTGTCCCGCGAGGTCGTAGACGGGCTGCTCGATCTCACACGGGATCGGCGCAGCTGTGCCGGCCTGATGAGAGGCGTGGGCCAGCGACCAGACGAGGAAGGAATCGCCCGCTGTACCTCCACCGCCGCCGCCCTGGTCGGTGCTGTCACCTGGGCCGGCGGATGCCGGGCCGGCCCACGCTAGGAGCGCGAGGGTGGCGAGGCCTGCCCCGGCCACTAGACGACGCATCATTGGACGCAGCTCCCTTCGGGTCCGAAGACCACCGACGCGACCTTCCACTTCCCGTCCTCCTTCGCCATCGTCACGTCGACCGCCTGTGGGAGGGCGCTCGGTGGCATCACGACCGCACCGGTGGTCCGTGAGACCGCTGATGCGGAGTCGAGCTGGCAGTCGACGAGCGTTGCCGTGTCCCCGTCCACCTGCACCTGCCCCGGCTTGAGCTGTGGCTCGCCCCGCACCTCCAGCCCCTGCTCGGCGAACTGCGCGATCGAGCCGGGTAGATCAGCGAGGCGATCGCCCGTGAAGTAGTCCGCGGGATCGCCCGGAGGCGTCCCGTTGAGGAAGGCGTAGAAGGCGGGCCAATGCTCCACATACGCCTTCACCACGGCCTCTTCCTCGCTGAGCTCGGGCTCGGTGGTGGTGGTGGCCTCCTCCGTGGTGGTGGTCTCCGCCTCGGTGGTGGTGGGATCGGCGGTCGGCTCCTCGTCGTCGCCGCAGGCGGCCAGGACGAGAGCCGTCATGGCCAGAGCGGCCGCGGCTATCGGGCGAGAAGGTCGCATATGGTCCATTCTGGGCATCAGTTCTCCGCTGCGTCGACTCCGAACACGGGACGGGCGGTTCCCGTACCGGTGACCACCACGTCAGCCATACCCGCTGCGCCGAGGATCAGCAGTGGGCGGTCGATCTCCACGGTCACGATCACCGATTCGCCCTCCACCCGGGCGTCGCCTCGGTGCCCGCGGCGGGCGAGGAACGCCTCGGCTGCGCCCACCGCGGCACCGTCGTCGAGCCTGAACTCGCCCGATCCCCTGAGCGCGTCCTCCGACACGTGTTGGGCACCGGCCCGCGCCGCCTGCTCGGCGACGTTGTTGGCCTCACGCTTGGCCGCCAGCACGTAGCCACCGTCGAGAACCAGACCGGTGACGAAGATGATGGCGACGGTGAGGATCGTGACGAAGGCCGTCACCATGCCGTCCTCGCCCTGCAGGCGGCGCGGGGTCACCCAGCACCTCGGAACGTGTCGACCACCTCGACGGACGTCGACTCGAAGGTGCGCGACCCGGGGATGGCCAGCAGCGAGAGGTCGGCCAGCTCGATCTCGCAGTGGACCGTCACGGCCACCTCGCCCCCGGCGCCGAAGCTCGACGTGTCGACGTCCACCTGCAGCGGGCGGCAGGTGACCGACTTGTCCGCCAGGGTCGCCTCGGCGGCGGCGACCGCCTCGTGCTGGGCGGCACCGGCGGAGCGCTCGATGGACGCAGCCCGGGCTGCGTCGCGAGAGGCGTTGATGACCCGACCCTTCGCCGTGGCCATCCGGCCCGCGAAGACGATGAACATGAGCAGCACGAGCAGGATCGGCGTGACCAGCACCAGCTCGGTCGTGACGCCGCCGCGGTCTCCGCTCAGGCGGGCTCTCATCCCGCCGGCCGGAAGCGCTCGACGGGCGCCTCCGCCTCCTCGCTGATCGAGAAGCGCAGGCCGGGGACGACGTTGACCGCGAACCCCGAGACCGTGACCGTGGCGACGTCGGGCGTGCGCCCGACCTCGACCTTGCGGTTCTGGATGATCTCGCGGCCGAGGTCGTCGAGGAAGTCGTGGGCACGCGCCCGTCCCGCGTCCTCAGTGCCGTTCTCCACCCGCACGGCGCGCACCGCTTCCTGAGCTGCCGCCTGCGCCACGTGCTGGGCGTGGAACCACAGGCCCGTCTGCACCAGCAGCATGATCAGGAAGAGCAAGGCCGGTGTGGCCATCACCAGCTCGGTGGTGGCCGCTCCGTCGTCGCCTCGCCCGCGGGGAGGCACTACTCGGTGGGGATCGATTCGGCCTTGCCGGTGACCTTGGTGACGATGATGAAGGTGACGGCGAGCGCCAGCGCCGCCAGCGCGGCGGTGATGATCACGGTCTCGGTGGTCATCCCGCGGTCGTCTTCGCGTGCGTCGTTCAGCCGCGAAACGAGGATCGCGGCGAGAGCCCGTATGTGGTCCAGCTGTGGCGACATGGGCAGATGCTACCCCGGCCCCACTGGGGACGAACCAGCCCGAGGGGTCATATTCCGGTGAGGACGGCATCGACCGCTGGGTATCCGATGAGGATGAGGAAGCCGACGAAGAGGAGCACCACGGGCAGCGCCATCTTCTCGGTCTCGGACTGGGCTTCGGCCTCCTGCGCAGCCATGGTGTGGTCGCGGATCGCCTCGGCCTTGGCGGCCAGCGACGCCCGCACGCGGGCGCCCTCGGTGCCGGCCAGCGACACGCTCGCCGCCAGCTCCGGGAGCTCGCTGATGCCGAGCTCGCCGCCGAGTCGGGCCAGCGCGTCCCAGGGCGTCTCGCCGGTGAGGCGGGTCACGTCGAGGGCGTTGCGCAGCTGCGTGAACGCCCATCCCCGACCGATCGAGGCGGCGTCGGCGAGGGCGCTCTCCACCCCGGCGCCGCCGGCCAGCCCGATGACCACGAGGTCGAGGAACGAGCCGAGCGCATGGCGGAAGTCGCGGCGGCGACCCTCGGCCTGCGAGCGCAGGGTGAGGTCGGGGACGAAGAAGAACACGAGGCCCATCGCGAGGCCCCCGAGCAGCGGGAAGGGCAGGCCGACCTCGACGCCGCCGGCGATCATCACCACGGCGGTGATCGACGGGAGCGCCAGCCCGAAGAGGGCCAGCAGGACCTTCTCGCCGTAGTGGCGCTCGATGGAGCGGCCCACGAGGGCGAGGTCGGTCTGGAGCGTCTCGCTGGTGATCCCGGTGCTGTCGAGCACGCGGCCGAGGCGCGGGCTGATGCGCTGGCCGATCACCCCGCTGAGGCCACCGTCGTCGGTGTTGGCGATCTCGACGAGGTCGGGCCGGCGGTGGACCGACGCGAGGGCCTCGGTGAGCGGCGGAGGCGGCGGCGAGATGGCTCGGGCTACGAGCATGACGCCCAGCCCGAAGACGAGGCCGAGCGCGAGGACCGGGATCACGCGACGTCCTCGAGCGCGAGGAAGCGCTCGACCGTCTCGTACTTGCTCGATCGGGCGAGCCAGTAGAAGGAGGTGGCGAAGCAGGCGCCGACGAGGGCGAGCACGGCCTGGCCGAGCGCGCTGTCGTAGGGCTCGAGGTAGCCGCGGTTGAGCACGATCAACCCCAGCGCGAACGACGCGGTGGCGATGCTCACCACCCGCACCGAGGTGCGGCTCCGGGCCCGGCCGGCCTCGACCCGCAGCCGCATGTTCACCTCGGCCCGAGCCGACACGGCCAGCATGCCGAGCAGCTCGCCCAGCCGCTTCGGGCTCTTGTCGGCGGCCAGCAGCAGCGCGGCCACGACGAGGTCGCAGGTGGGGTCGTCGACCTGGGTGGCGAACTCCTGGAGGGCGATGGGCAGCCGCTCCCGCTCCAGCCGCACGGCGAGGGCGGCCACCTCGCGACGGATGGCGGGGGGCGCCACGGTGGCGCTGGCGATGATCGACTGCTCGAGCCCGCCGGCGGCGGCCATCGTGTCGCGGAGCATCTCGGCCCACGACGCGATGCCCTCGATGACCGACATCTCGTGCTCGAGCTCGGCTCGGCCGCCGATCACGCTCGGGGCCATGAAGGCGCCGATCCCGACGAGCAGGGCGGCGACCGGCCACTGGGTGAGGATGCCGATGGCGGCGCCGGCGACGACGGCCAGAGCCATCCGCAGGGGGAGCCGGTCGATGCTGCGCTGCGGGGCCTGGCGCGCCACCTGCCGGCGAGGGCGCAGGTCGGCGAGGTCCTCGCCCCGCAGGCCGAGCAGCACGAGGAGCAGCCCGAAGCCGACCAGGGCTCCGAGCAGGACGATCGCTGCGCTCATGCCCACCACCCTCCGGGGCGGTTCAGCACGTTGGGGTCGAAGCCGACGGCGACGAGGTCGTCGAGGTTGCGGGTCTGCATCGGCGAAGCCGGGACTGCCCGGCGGTCGGGCCCCGGGGCGAAGATCTCGTTGGAGCTGACCATGGTGCCGTCGGCCCCCGTCACCTCACGGATCGAGGAGACGTAGCGAACGCCGGCCCCGGTGCTCGTGACGCCACGGCCGATGAAGACGATGAGGTCGAGCGAGTTGGCGATCAGCAGGTTGGTGGCGTCGAGCGGAAGGCGCTCGGGCGACTGCACCGCGTACATGGCGATCTTGCCGAAGGCTCCGGAGGAGGAGTTGGCGTGGATGGTGCACATCGAGCCGTCGTTGCCCTGGCTCATCGCGTTGAGCATCGGCAGCACCTCCTCGCCCCGGACCTCGCCCACGATCACGCGATCGGGGTTCATGCGCAGGCCCCAGCGCACGAGGTCGGCAAGCGACACCTCGCCCTCGCCCTCGACGTTGCTCTGCCGGCCCTCGAGCGCGACGACGTCGGGGTGGAGGTCGGGGTAGCGGTCGAGGCCCAGCTCGAAGTTGTCCTCGATGGTGATGAGCCGCTCCTTGGGCTCGATCTCGTTGATGAGGGCCCGGAGCATCGTCGTCTTGCCGGCGTCGACGCCGCCGCAGACGATGATGTTCTTGCGGGCCCTGACCGCTGCCGAGAGGTACTGGCTGAGCGCGAGGTCGACCGTGCCGAGCCCCACGAGGTCCTCGAGGAACACCTTGGGGAAGCGGTGACGGCGGATGGCCACCGACGGGCGCCCGGTCACGGCCATGACGGCGAAGAGGCGGCTGCCGTCGGGCAGCTGCACGTTGAGGCTCGGCGAGCCGACGTCGAAGCGGCGTTCGGTGAGGCCGACGCGCGCTGCGGTGGTGCGCAGCAGCTCGATCAGCTCGGTGTCGTTGTCGGCGATCGCCGGGCCCCGCTCCTTGGTGCCGTCGGCGCGGGTGATCCAGACCTGGTCAGCGCCGTTGACGTCGATGTTCTCGATGGAGTCGTCGTCGAGGAGCCGCTGCAGGACGCCGAGGCCGAAGAGCTTGTCGTGGATGGCCTGGGCCAGCTCGGCCTCGGCCACGTCGTCGAGCGGCGCACGGCCTGACTCGATCTGCTCCCGGGCGTAGGCCGCGAGCCGGCGGTTGATCAGGGTCCGGCCGAAGACCCGCTGGTCGGCCGGGCTCATGCGGGCCTTGCCGGCGAGCTCGTCGGCGCGGAGCTGCTGGGAGATGTCGTCGGCCACCTCGCCGCGGAGGCGGCGGACGAGCGACGGGTCGACGGTCATCGCGGCATCGAGCTGGTCGGGCCGGGCGGCGGG